>NZ_JAMYUM010000020.1:0-137580 GCF_040322975.1 Mesorhizobium sp. M0074 | reverse complement strand
ATTTTTTTTAATATCGCCCGTCTTTATCTCTATCTTCACCACGCGGGGTTGCGCCCTGCGCACCCGCCGCAATTAAAAGACGGGGGGGGGGCGCGGGCTTCCGCTCACCCCCCCACCGCCGCGTGCCTTTCGCCTCGCCGCGAAACATAATCGTGAAAACTGATGCACTCGACTTGTTTCATCACGCAGACCTCGCCGGCAAAGCGTTCCAGCGCGTTCCAGTAGGCGCCGTCATTCATCAGCGTGAAGTGGAAGCCGAGCTCAAGCGGAATGCGCTTGCCCTGGTATTGCGCATCGAAGGCGGCGCGGAACGCGTTATAGGTCCGGTCAGCGAACTCTTCTGCCATGCTCGGCCGCTCGAAGCCGCCGGAATGTCTGACATAGAGATTGTAATCCATGGCGATCACGCGCCTTGAGCTCGGCCCTTCCGGGATCTGCGGCAGCGAAAAGCGCGTGATGCCGTTGACGGTCGGCGGCTCGACCGGCCCACGCGAGACGCCGCTTGCGTCGAGCAGGAAACCGGCCGCGGGCAGCGCCTCGTAGAGCGCCTTGTTTGCCGACAAATAAGGCGCGCGGAACCCGACCACCGACTTGCGGGCGAAATCGCGCCAGCCCTTTGGTTCGGGTGCAATGCCGTTGATCGAATAGGCGTTCTCGAGAATATGCTTGAACGAGCCGAACTCGCCCAGCCAGTCGGCCTTGCTCCAGTCCTTGCCGTCGAAGTGCCCACAGCCGTGGCTGCCGATGTCGTGGCCTTCTGAGGCCGCAAGGTTGATCTGCTCGAGCCGGTCGGCGACTTCCTGCCTGGAGGCGGCAAAGCCGATATTCGATTTGCCTTCTGTTTTGCCGGGCGCGGTGTATTCCTTGCGTGTCTGCGGCGACAACAGGAACACGCAGGAGACGAAATAGGTGAAATGCGCGCCTGTGCGCCGGGCCAGCGCCCGGCTGCGCTGCCACTGCGAAATGTCGCGGGCGCTGTCGAATGAGATGATGACGATCTGCTTCGGTTTTGCCGGCGGCGCCGGCGGGTCGGCAAAAGCCGCGCCGGTAGCAAGCGCGGCAATCGAAAACGCAACAACGCGGGACAAACGGGGCAAAGGCATCTGACCGGATCAAGGAATGTAGAAGCGACGCCTACCGGTGAAATATGGCACGGGTAGGATCGACCTGTACGGCCGCCGTTGGCGGCGACTGCCTCGTGAATAGGCGATTTTCCTGCCGAACCCCTTCCATGCCGGCAAAATTTCGCTAAAACGCGGGCTCATCAACCGCCCCGCCCGGGGCAGGAAATGGTTTTGATCCATGTCGGACGACAGTTTTATCCGCGAAGTCAACGAAGAGATTCGTCGCGACCAGGCGCATGCGCTGTGGGACCGTTTCGGTCCCGCCTTGCTCGTGCTGGCCGTGCTGGTGGTGCTCGGCACTGCTGCTGTCGTCGGCTACCGCTATTGGGACGAAACTCGCGCCAACCGCTCGGGCGATGCTTTTTCGCAGGCGCTCAAGCTTGCTAATGACGGGAAGAACGACGAGGCGCTTGCCGCTCTGGAGGCGTTGGAGAAGGACGGCTACGGCGCCTATCCGCTGCTCGCCCGCATGCGCGCGGCAACCGTCAAGGCGGACAAGGGCGACGTCGACGCCGCCGTCAAGGATTTCGACGAGGTCGCCGCCGACACCAAGATCCCCTCTGGCATTCGCGACATGGCTCGTCTCAGGGCAGCGCTGCTTCTGGTCGACCACGGCTCTTTCGCCGATGTCTCCAGCCGCGTCGAGGCGCTCGCCGCCGACACCAACACGCTGCGCCATACGGCGCGCGAGGCGCTTGGCCTTGCCGCCTGGAAGGAAGGCAAGGCGGCGGATGCATTGAAGCTGTTCGACCAGATCGCCGCGGATGATGGCGCCCCGCGCAACACGCGCGAGCGGGCGACTTTGATGTCCGAGCTGATCCGCGGCTCGGGCGGCGTGTCGTGATAGTCCATGACCTTCAAAGTCGCCATCATCGGCCGGCCTAACGTCGGCAAATCGACCCTTTTCAATCGGCTGGTGGGAAGGAAGCTGGCGCTTGTCGATGATACGCCCGGCGTCACTCGCGATCGCCGCGTCCATGCCGCAAAGCTCTACGACCTGCATTTCGACGTCATCGACACCGCCGGCTTCGAGGATGCGGCTGCCTCGACGCTGCCCGGCCGCATGCGCGCCCAGACCGAGATCGCCATCCGCGAGGCCGACCTGATCTTTTTTACGATCGATGCCAAGTCCGGGCTGATGCCTGACGACAAGACGTTCGCCGAGATCGTGCGCAAGTCCGGCAAGCCGGTTGTCGTCGTTGCCAACAAGGCTGAGGCGCGCGGCGCCCAGGGCGGCATGCTGGAGGCCTGGGAGCTCGGCCTTGGCGAACCGATCCCGGTCTCGGCCGAACACGGCCAGGGGCTGCCCGATTTGCGCGACGCGGTGATCGCAGCACTTGGCGAGGCGCGCGCCTTCGGCGAGGACGAAGAGGCCGGCGAGGATGAGGTCGCCGCCAGCGAGGTGCTGATCGGCGAGGACATCACCGACCCGGACGCCGAGCCGAGCTATGACGACACCAAGCCGATGCGCATCGCCGTCGTCGGCCGCCCCAACGCCGGCAAGTCGACGCTGATCAACGCACTAATCGGCGAGGAGCGGCTGTTGACCGGCCCTGAGGCCGGCATCACTCGCGATTCCATCTCGGTCGACTGGGACTGGCATGGCCGCCGCTTAAAATTGTTCGACACCGCCGGCATGCGCCGCAAGGCCAGGATCCACGAAAAGCTCGAAGTGATGTCGGTGCAGGACGGCTTGCGCGCCATCCGCTTTGCCGAAATCGTCATCATCGTGCTCGACGCCACCATTCCCTTCGAGAAGCAGGATCTGCAGATCGCCGACCTGATCATCCGCGAGGGCCGTGCCCCGGTGATCGCCTTCAACAAATGGGACCTCGTCGATCATCCCCAGGAGTTGCTGGCCGAGCTGCGCGAAAAAACCGAGCGGCTGCTGCCGCAGGCGCGCGGCATGCAGGCGGTGCCGGTGTCGGCCGAGACCGGGCGTGGCCTCGACAAGCTGATGGATGCTGTCATCAGGACGCATCGAGTTTGGAACAGCCGTGTGTCGACCGGCAGGCTCAACCGCTGGCTGGAAGGCATCCTGGCGCATCATCCGCCGCCCGCTGTCGCCGGGCGTCGGCTGAAGATCAAATATGTCACGCAGGCCAAGACGCGGCCGCCGGGCTTCGTCGTCTCCTGCTCACGGCCGGATGCGATGCCGCAATCCTACGTCCGCTATCTCTCGAACAGCCTGCGCGAGGCTTTCGACATGCCCGGCGTGCCGATCCGCATCGCCTTGCGCACCTCGGACAATCCTTTCGCCGGCAAGGCAAAGAAGCGCCACTAGATCATCATTGGCGGAACCTTGCGAGACGTCGGCGGGACAGCGCCCCCCTCTGCCCTGCCGGGCATCTCCCCCACTTGGGGGGAGATTGGCCGTCCTCTCCGCTTTCGCCAATCTCCAACATTGAAAGAGGGGCGGGACGGCGAACCTGCCAATCTCCCCCCTCGTGGGGGAGATGTCCGGCAGGACAGAGGGGGGCGCGAAGGATCGCGGCGCTCGTTCTGCGTTTCTGGATTCTTCAACTGACGAAGCTACGAGGCTTGCGGTCATTTCGGCTCATCGGCCTTAAGCCACCTTCCTCAGACCATTCGCATCGCCGGTTCCGGGCAGCGCCGCCAGCGCTGCCTGCAGCAGGATGTCGCCAAGCCGCGCTGCCACTGGGTCGGGCTCGGCCTCCTTGCGATGCAGGAACAGCGCCATCTTGGGCAAGGCGGGCAGCCCGGCGATCTCCGGCGTCATCGCCCTGACGCTGGCCGGCAGGCCGATATCGGTGCGGATCGTCAGTCCGAGCCCGGCGGCGACGGCTGCCCAGATGCCGCCAAGGCTCGGGCTGGAGAAGGCCATCCGCCATGCCAGGCCGGCGCGGTCGAGCGTTTCGGTCGCCACGCTGCGCAGCAGGCACGGCGCTTCGAGCGCCACCAGCGGCAACGCCTCGCCATCGCGCAGGCTGGTCTCGATCTGTTTTGCCGGGCCGATCCAGCGCATCTGGACGTCGGCGACATGCCGGCTGTAGGGCAGCGTCGCGCCATTGTGCCAGGCAAGCGCGATATCGAGGCTGCCCGAAATGATCCGTTCGGCAAGCTCATGGCTGCGTGCGATTCTGGCCTCGATCTTGACCTTGGGATGGGCGCGGGCGAAGCGCCCGAGCACCTCCGGCAGCACCGCCTCGCCGAAATCCTCCTGTAGCCCAAGCCGCACCCAACCCTCCAGCTCGACATCGTGGATGGCGGAGGCGGCCTCGTCATTGAGCTCGATCAGCCGCCGCGCGTAGCCGAGCATGGTCTCGCCCGCGTCCGTCAGCGCCAGGCCACGCCCAGATTTGCGGAAGATCGGCGTCGCCGCCTGCTCCTCCAGCTTCTTCAATTGCGCACTGATTGCCGAGGTCGAGCGGCCGAGCCGGTCGGCGGCCTTGGCGAAGCTGCCCAGCTCCATGCCGGTAACGAAGCTGCGCAGGACGTCGAGATCGAATGTCACGCGTCGCATGCCAATAATCCTGATATTTGGGACATTGCGTCAAAAACTTCCTGATATTCAGTACGAAGCTATGGCGGTAGAGAGAGCGCGTCAAGACCGAATGCAGACGACCCATGCAGGAGTTGAACCATGTCCGCTGTCGCCACACGAGCAGAATGCAAACCGCTTCGCCCGGCCGCCGTTGCCGCCCCGTCAGAAGCGGCGGCACTTCGAGCCAATCATCGCTGGAAGGTGCTGGGCATCGGCGTCGCCGCCAATGCCTGCTTTTCCGCGACCTTCTCCGGCATTCCGGCGACGGCGGTGTTCCTGCGCTCGGGCTACCATCTCTCGAATGGCGAACTCGGCCTGGCGCTTGGCGTTCTCGGCCTGGGCGTGGCGCTGAGCGAATTGCCGTGGGGGCTGCTGACCGATCGCTGGGGCGACCGCCGCGTGCTGCTGACAGGGCTCGGCGCAACCGCGGTTTGGCTGCTTGTCATGGCCGCGCTGGTCGTGCCGTCACCGGCCCATATTCCCGGCATCGCGCTTCTCGCCGCTGCCCTGCTGGTCACCGGATTGCTCGGCGGCAGCGTCAACGGCTCCAGCGGCCGCGCCATCATGGCCTGGTTCGGCGAAGGCGAGCGCGGCTTTGCCATGAGCATCAGGCAGACGGCGGTGCCGCTTGGCGGCGGGCTTGGCGCGCTCGTGCTGCCGTCGCTCGCTTCAGCCCATGGCTTCACGGCAGTCTTCGGCCTTCTGGCGGCTGCATCCGCGGTCTCGACCTCGCTCGCCTGGCGCTGGCTGCATCAGCCGCCGGCGCATGACGATGCCAATTCGGGCAGCATGGCATTGTCGGCCGGCCCGGCGCCGCTGCGCAACCCGGCCGTCTGGCGCATCGCAACAGCCATCGGCCTGCTTTGCTTTCCGCAGGTGGCGGTGCTTACATTTGCTTCCGTGTTCCTGCATGATTTCGCCGGCATGGGAACAGCCGTGATCAGCGCCAGCCTGGCTGCCGTGCAGGTCGGCGCCATGGTCATGCGCGTCTGGAGCGGCCGCTACACCGACCGTCACGGCAACCGCCGGTCGTTCCTGCGTCTGTGCAGCCTGTTGAGCGTGGTCGCCTTCACCGTGCTTGCCGCGCTCGTCTTGTTGGCGGCCCAATTCTTGTCAGGCCAAGCGCCGATGCTGTCGCCGGCGATGGTCGCGATGCTGGTCGTGGCCGGCATCTGCGTCTCCTCCTGGCATGGCGTCGCCTACACCGAGCTTGCGACGCTGGCCGGCGCGAGCCAGGCCGGAACGGCGCTCGGCCTTGCCAACAGCCTGGTCTTCATTGCCTTCTTCCTGGTGCCGATCGCCATTCCCGGACTTCTCGTGCTCTGCTCGTGGGCAGGCGTCTGGCTGGGTGCGGCTATTTGCGCGCTGATCGCCTGGCCGATCTTTCTTCCGTCAAGCGATGGCCGCAAAAGCGCCTGACTTCGACACGAGATGGGAAAACAACGTTCTAAGCTGTTAACGCCCCATCAAGGTTAATGCATCATTGTAGCTCTCCAGTGGGGTCCGTTGCGTTTCTGGAGAGTTCCGTGCATCGACGTGTTTTGACGCGGCTTGTCGCCGCCGCCGGTGAGAAAAAGCGTTCCTTCCTGTCTCCCCTCGTTATTGGCCTTGGCATCTGGATCGGCTTTCCGACGGTCGCTGCCTATCAGGACATGACCAGCCTGGTCTCCGGCCTGGAGGCGCCGAGCGTCCGCTGGAACGCCTATGTCGAGAAATCCGTAGCCGGCTCCGTTCACGCCGCCGAAATGCCCTTCCTCGATTCCAGCAGCACCGGCTCGCTCTCCGGCTCCGGTGTCCAACTGCCCGGCATCGGCGCCGTTTCGTTTCGCGGCAAGGGCAGCATCGCCGGCACGACGCCGGACGAGAACCGCATCACGCGTGCCGACAAGAAGGGCCGCATCATCCAGGTCTCGCCCGTCTCGCCGCCGAAAAACTTCAATGCCGGCTCGATCTTCGAGCGCACCTCTTCGCTGCTCCGCCCAAGCATGGATAGCGGCCTGAGGATGGCTTTCGCCAAGCCCGAGATCAAAGGCAAGGAAATCCAGATCGCCGCCGCCTTCCACACGCGCATCGACAAGAAGCCGGATCCCGGCGTACCGGCGATGCTTGCCGCGCTGGTCAACAATGATCATCCTGACGTGCTGGCGACCGCCTACGCCTCGTCCGCTCCCGATTATGCACAGGCGTCGCCCTTCGAGGCCTTGCTGCAGGACGAGGACCCAAACGACGGTCGCTTCATTCCGCCGCTGAGCAAGGGCGACCATTCTTGGATGCAGACGCCGCTGCCGGCGAGCGTCTTTTCCAAGCCGGAGCAGGCATGTCTCGCCAAGGGCATCTATTTCGAAGCGCGCGGCGAAGCCGTGCGCGGCCAGGCCGCCGTTGCCCAGGTCATCCTCAACCGCGTCCGCAACCCGGCCTATCCGAACTCGATCTGCGGCGTCGTCTACCAGAACGACAACTGGTTCAACCGCTGCCAGTTTTCCTTCGCCTGCGACGGCAGGAAGAAGCGCATCGACAACCCCGCTGCCTACCAGACCGCACAGGATGTCGCCATGGCCGTCACAGCCGGCAAGATCTTCATTCCGGAAGTCGGCTCGTCGACCCATTATTATGCCAACTACGTCCATCCGGGCTGGGCGCGGACGATGCAGAAAATGACCAGGATCGGCCTGCACATCTTCTACCGCACCTATGGCGGCGGCTGGAGCTAAGTGCTCGGGCAGCCCTTGCATCTTTCGCGCGAGAGCGGCCGATCGAAGGCCCGTCGCCGTAGGGATTCGGGCGCAGCCCGCCAGCGACCGCGTCGGGCACGATGTCGCACCCAGGCAAGTAGCTGATTTATAACAAAAAAATACTTGAGCTTGAACGTCTGCCCGTGGCTTGACGGGCGCGGACCCTCTAACTATGTTGCCGGCGACTTTAAGAAGCGGACGGACGGTGACGGTCTGACCGGGCAGGGGGGTTGCGTGGCCGACAAGAATGGGCCAGACGGAACCGGAAAAAGCGGCCGCGGCAAGCAGCATGAAGCCGACATCCGCGACGAGGATCTTGAGCGCCGCCGGCGCGACCTTGAAGCATCGCTTGCGACAAGGCGGCCGGACCGGCTCGAGGGGAAAGACGACGCGAAAGCGGGCAGTGCGGCCGGGTACGGCCAGGCGCTCAAGCTGTCCAGCGAGTTCATCGCCGGGGTAGTGGTTGGTGCCGGCATCGGCTGGATCATCGACCGTCTGGCGGGGACAACGCCATGGGGTCTGATCGTTTTTTTGCTGCTGGGTTTTGGCGCCGGCGTGCTCAATGTCATGCGCTCAGCCGGGCTTATGGCAGAATTCGGACAAAGCGATAAACAGCGCGATCCGAAAGAATGAATTAACGCGCCACTCACCGGCGCAATGAACGGATAGTAGAGTCGCGTGCGACTTTGATGGGGATTTAAAGTGGCTGCTGACAAGGTCGATCCAATCCACCAGTTCCAGATCCATCCGCTTGTTCCGATTCACATCGGCGGCTATGACCTGTCCTTCACCAATTCGGCGCTGTTCATGGTCGCGACGGTGGCTGTCGCGGCGGCGTTTCTCTACCTCAGCACATCGAGCCGCAGCCTCATTCCCGGCCGCCTACAGTCAGTTTCCGAAATGGCATATGAATTCGTCGGCAACATGCTGCGCGATTCAGCCGGAACCCAAGGCATGAAGTTCTTCCCCTTGGTGTTTTCGCTGTTCATGTTCGTGCTCGTCGCCAATTTGCTCGGGCTTTTTCCTTATTTCTTCACCGTCACCAGCCACATCATCATCACCTTCGGCCTGGCTGCGCTGGTGATCGGAACCGTCATCGTCTACGGCTTCATGAAGCACGGCTTCGGCTTCCTGAAGCTGTTCGTACCGCAGGGCGTGCCTTTAGTGATGATGTTCCTCGTCGTACCGATCGAGATCATCTCGTTTCTGTCGCGACCAATCAGCCTTTCTGTCCGTTTGTTCGCGAACATGCTGGCTGGCCACATTACCCTCAAGGTCTTTTCCGGCTTCGTCGTTTCGCTGAGCGCGCTTGGCGCGGCTGGCGTGGCGGGTTCGATCCTGCCATTGGCTATGGCGGTAGCGCTGACGGCCTTGGAAGTTCTGGTGTCTTTCCTGCAAGCCTACGTCTTTGCGGTTCTGACCTGCATGTATCTCAACGACGCTTTGCATCCCAGTCACTAGGGAATTTCACCGGCGGATTTACCGTCATTACAAACTGCAACGACAATGGAACCACAAGGAGTTTAACATGGAAGTAAATGCAGCAGCTGCAATCGGCGCGGGGATCGCTTGCCTCGGCATGGGTGGCGCCGGCATCGGCCTCGGCAACATCTTCGGCAGCTATCTGGCGGGCGCGCTGCGCAATCCGTCGGCCGCCGATGGCCAGTTCGGCCGCCTGATCTTCGGCTTCGCCGTGACCGAAGCGCTGGGCATCTTCTCCCTTCTCATCGCCTTCCTGCTGGTGTTCAAGTAAGAGCACAGGTCGACAAAGAGGGGGGCCGCAAGGTGCGGCCTGATTGTATGGACAGGGGAATGCGATGTTCGTGACATCTGCCTTTGCGCAAGAGACTGCGCCCGCGGTGACGGAAGGCGACACGCATTCCGGCACCGGCGTGCCCGCCGAGGCGCACGGCACGTTTCCGCCATTCGATCCGGCGACGTTCCCGTCACAGCTGCTGTGGCTGGCAATCACCTTCGGGCTGTTTTATCTCTTCTTGAAACGGGTGGTGATGCCGCGCGTTGGCGGCATCATCGACGTGCGCAACGACCGCATTACCCAGGATCTCGACCATGCTGCCCGGCTGAAAAGCGAGGCCGATGCCGCCGTTGCCGCCTATGAGCAGGAATTGGCGGAAGCCAAGGGCAAGGCCAATGCGATCGGCCAGCAGGCCAACGATGCGGCCAAGGCGGAAGCCGAAGCTGCCCGCAAGACGATCGAGGCAGCGCTTGACCAGAAGCTTGGCGAGGCCGAGGCGCGCATATCGTCCATCAAGGCCAATGCCATGAAGGAAGTCGGCACGATCGCCGAGGACACCGCTTCGGCCATCGTCGAGGCGCTTGTCGGCGGCAAGGCCAGCAAGGCCGAAATCGCGGCCGCGGTCAAATCCGTGGCCGGGTGAGGAGCGCATCATGGACGCCACATCTCTCGCGACGCTGTGGGCAACGGTTGCCCTCTTAATCTTCCTCGGCATTGCCATCTACATCAAGGTGCCGGGCATGATCGCCAAGGCGCTCGATGCGCGTGCCGACAAGATCAGCTCCGAGCTCGAGGAGGCGCGCCGGTTGCGCGAAGAAGCCCAGCAGCTGCTTGGCCAATACCAGCGCAAGCGCAAGGAAGCCGAGCAGGAGGCCGCGGCCATCGTTGCCGCCGCCAAGCGCGAAGCCGACATGCTTGCCGCCGAGGCGCACAAGAAGACCGAGGACTATGTCGCCCGGCGCACCGCCTTGGCCGAGCAGAAGATCGGCCAGGCCGAGCGTGAGGCAATCGGCGAAGTGTGCGCCAGCGCCGTCGATATCGCGGTAGAGGCCGCGCGCGCGCTGCTGGCCGGCAAGATCGACGCCAAGGCCGGCGCCGACCTGTTCAATGCCTCGCTGCAGGATTTGAAGTCGAAGCTGAACTGAACGGCTGCATCAACAAGTCACGAAGCCGCCCGGGAAACCTGGCGGCTTTTTTGTTAGCGAAAGCGGCTGAGCGCGTAATCTCCCCCCTTGAGGGGGAGATGGCCGGCAGGCCAGAGGGGGTCGCCGCGCGTGAAGCGCCAGCCTTCTCTTTCGTCCCGCATGGCGTCGCGCCAGGACGTACCGACCCCCTCTGTCGCCTTTGGCGACATCTCCCCCTCGAGGGGGGAGATCACACCTAGCCGAATCGCTCAATCCAAACCCGAAAAACCCTCTTCCTCCAGCACCTCGGTGCCGCCGAACCGGAACGGCGCGAAGGAGGCGCGGTGCAGCCGCGCCACCGGCCCGTGCAGATCGATCGCCGTGCGATGGCGCACAGTGGCGTAGCCCATATGCAGTTCGAAGCCGTAACGCGCATGATGGCTGCCGCAGCCGCACATCATGCGGTCGCGCATCACCTTCGCGACGATCGAGGCTGCGGCGATCGACTGCGAGCGCTGGTCGCCCTTGATCAGTGCTTTGCCCTCGCAGGGCAGGCCGGGCGGCACGTCGCGGCCGTCGGCCAGCGCCAGCTTCGGCCGGATTGACAGGCCGGCCACGGCACGGCGCATCGCCTCCAGGCTGGCCTTGAGGATGTTGCTGGCATCGATGCCTTCGGCGCTGACCGACGCCATCGATACGGCGAGCGCGGAGCCGAGGATTTTCAGGAACAGCGCCTCACGCTGCAAATGCGTCAGCCGCTTGGAATCGTCGAGGCCATCGGGGATGTTGGCGGGATCGAGCACCACCGCTGCCGCCACCACCGGCCCGGCGAGCGGGCCGCGGCCGGCCTCGTCCATCCCCGCCACCGGCCAAAGGCCTTCGGCCATCGCCCTCGTCTCGAACGAGAAGTCGGGTTTCTCGACGATTTCGAAGAGAAGCGGAGAATCGGAACGCGGGCGAGCCATGGTGCGGCGAGGTTCGCATCGGCTCCGATTCTCCGCAAGTCCCCTCTGGGTCGGGCGGGGCACCGGACCAGGAGGGGGCTACCGTCTGCAAGCCCGGGGACAGGACAGGCCGGACGGGATTTTTCGCCTGCTGCGGCCGCTTCAAGCGGCTGGCGCGAGACGCTTTGTCACAGCAGCATCAGCTGCTCGGTCGCCTTGGCGGCGGGGACGAACTGGTCGGTCCTGAGCGAGCGCCGCTCGGCATTGAGGCCGAGCCGTTTGGCAGCGATCTCGAAACGCCGGCCGATCTGCCAGGCATAGGGACCGGAGCCTTTCATGCGCTTGCCCCATTCCGAATCGTAGTCCTTGCCGTCGCGCATCGAACGGATCAGCGACATGACGTGGCGATAGCGGTCGGGATAGTGGCGCAGCAGCCAGTCCTTGAAGATTGGCGCGACCTCCAGCGGCAGGCGCAGCAGCACATAGCCGGCCTCGCGTGCCCCCGCTGCCTGCGCCGAATCGAGGATGCGTTCCATCTCCGGGTCGGTCAGTCCGGGGATGATCGGCGCGACCATGACCGAGGCCGGAATGCCGGCGTCCGAAAGCTGCCTGATCGCCTCCAGCCGCTTGGTCGGCGTCGACGCGCGTGGCTCCATGGTGCGCGCCAGCATGCGGTCGAGCGTCGTCACCGACAATGCCACCTTGGCCAGCCCGCGTTCGGCCATGCGCGACAGAATGTCGATGTCACGCGTCACCAGCGCCGATTTGGTGACGATGCCGACCGGGTGCCCGCGCGCCTCCAGCACTTCGAGGATCTCGCGCATGATCCGGTATTGCTTCTCGATCGGCTGATAGGGATCGGTGTTGGTGCCGATGGCGATGGTGCGCGGCTGGTAATTGTCCCTGGACAATTCCTTGTCGAGCAGCCGGGCCGCATCCGGCTTGGCAAACAGCTTCGATTCGAAATCCAGCCCCGGCGACAGCCCCATGAAGCTGTGCGTCGGCCGCGCGAAACAATAGACGCAGCCATGTTCGCAGCCGCGATAGGGATTGATCGAGCGGTCGAAGGAGATATCGGGCGATTCGTTGCGGGTGATGATGGTGCGCGGCTTCTCGACCTGTACCTCGGTCT
Source organism: Mesorhizobium sp. M0074 (assembly GCF_040322975.1). Classification (NCBI taxonomy): domain Bacteria; kingdom Pseudomonadati; phylum Pseudomonadota; class Alphaproteobacteria; order Hyphomicrobiales; family Phyllobacteriaceae; genus Mesorhizobium; species Mesorhizobium sp. M0074. Next base: position 125,263 of record NZ_JAMYUM010000020.1, on the reverse strand, counting down.
TGAAGGGCGGCAGCTCCTCCAGCGAATTCCAGCCGTCATCGAACACATGCCGGCTGACCGGCTCGAAACGGCCGGACGGATTGATGCCCGCCGACCTGCCGCGATTGCGGTCGGGACGGACGCGCATGCCGCTCTGCTCGATCATCGCATTCGCCATCTCGGCCCTGCCAGCGCCGAAGGCTGCAATATCGGCACGCACGATCTGTTCCATTTTGGCCCTTTCCCAGGGACTGTCCGCCCGCTGTCGAATCGCTCTGCTCATGAATGTATTCCTATCGCATTGACGAGAACAAAGCAAGAACTTTCTCGCGGCGCGCCGCAAAAACTGGCGCTGCCCACCGCTTTCCGCTATTCGGCTAAACATGCTCAGCGTCCTGATCGAAACCCTGAATGACGAGGAGGGCCTTGCCCGCACGCTCGCCTCGCTGATCGGCGGCGCGGTCGAAGGCGTGGTGCGCGACGTTCTCGTCTGCGATACCGGCTCGACCGATCAGACGCACCGCGTCGCCGAACATGCCGGGTGCCACTATGTCAGCGGCGGCATCGCCGCCGGCATCAGGCAGGCCAAGGGCGACTGGCTGCTTTTGCTGGAACCGGGCGCGCGGCTGGGAGAGGGCTGGATCGACGAGGTCGTCGCCCATACCGCCAGGCAAACCATGGCGGCGCGGTTCTCGCGGGCACGCGGCAGCCGCGCGCCGTTCCTGTCGCGCGTCTTTGCCGGAAATCGCGCTCTCGCCGAAGGCCTGGTGATCAGCAAGCGTCAGGCCGCCGCGCTGTCGAAGAATGCCCGCAGCGCCGAAGCGATCGCCCGCGGCCTGGCGACCAGGAGGCTCCACGCCGAGATCTGGGTCGCGCCGCGGAAGTGACGGCTTACCGTGCCGGTTCAGGGAACCCCGCCCAAACAAATTTTCTGGCGGGTCGTGGTTTATTGTGCATTGCACAAAATCTGGCCGGGGGTTACCATTCCCAGCGATATGGGCGAATAGGGTTTGGGGTGTGCCGGAGCGGCGACGACTAACGTCGATGCTGTTCCCTCGACATTTTGAGGACCCCGATGACCCTTTCAAGCCCTGACAAGTCCGGCGCTGCAAGCCTCGAGGCGATCGCGCGCAACGGCGGCACGCTGCGCCGCATCGCCGCCCGCATCCCGACCTATCTTTCCGACCTTCGCGAGAATCCGGCATGGCTGCCGATGTTCATGCTGGCCCGCACCATGCCGGCGCGGCGGCTGCACTGGCGCGGTGCAAAGCCTGTTCGGCCGGCGCGCAACGTCGGTGAAACGATGTTCGCCGGCGTCGACCGCGATGCCGTCGTCGGCGCGCTGCGGACGGAGGGGCTCTATTCGGGCCTGATGCTGCCGGCCGCCATCCATGAGGAGATCGCCCGCTTCGCCGAGCGCACGCCATGCTTCGGCAATTTCGACCGCCGGCTGGAATTCCTGCCCGAAAAACACGCCGATGCCGAAAAGCATTTCGGCCGTCCGCTGCTCAGCGGCCATTATTTCGAGCGGGTCCTCGACTGCAGCGCGGCGGTCGCCGTGCAGCGCGATCCGCTGCTTCTCGACATCGCGGCGCACTATCTCGGCAGTCAGGCCAAGCTGATCACCACCCGTGTCTGGTGGAGCTTTCCGACCGGTGGCGTCTCGGACGCCGACAAGAACATGGCCTCGCTCGGCAAATACCATTTCGACCTCGACGACTGGCGCATGCTGAAGTTCTTTTTCTACCTGGTGCCGGTCGACGCCGACACTGGGCCGCATGTCTATGTCCGCGGCTCCCATAACCGCCGCATCCTGAAGCATCAGCTGACGCTGCTGGTCGGCCATTCGGCGGAAGAGGTGCTGGGCGTCTACGGCGAGCAGAGCCCGGTCACGCTGACCGGGCCGGCCGGCCTCGGCTTTGTCGAGGATCCGTTCGGCTTCCATATGGGCACCGTGCCGACGCGCACGCCGCGGCTGATGATGGAGGTTGGCTTCGGCGTGTCGCCGCCGTCGCGCCGGCGTTTTCACGGCGAGCCGGTCATTCGCTAAACCGAGGTCGCTTGGCTGATACCTCGGTTCGTCTCAGCCGCGCCGCAAATGCTCGTCCAGCCGCGGCATGATCTCGACGAAGTTGCAGGGCATGTGCCGATAGTCGAGCTGCGGCTTCAAGATGCCGTCCCAGGCGTCCTTGCAGGCGCCGGGCGAGCCCGGCAGCACGAAAACGAAGGTGGCGTTGACGACGCCGCCGGTTGCTCGGCTCTGGATCGTCGAAGTGCCGATCTTGTCGTAGGAGATGCGGTGGAACACTTCGGAAAAGCCGTCCATGCGCTTTTCGAAGATCGGCTCCAGCGCTTCCGGCGTCACGTCGCGGCCGGTGAAGCCGGTGCCGCCGGTGGTGATGACGACATCGATCGCTTCGTCCCTTGACCAACCCAGGACCTTGTCGCGGATCTTGTCGCGGTCGTCGGTGACGATGTCGCGGGCGGCCAGGACATGGCCGGCCTCGGCAATGCGGTCGGCCAGCGTCTGCCCGGATTTGTCGTCGGCGAGGCTGCGCGTATCGGAAACGGTCAGTACTGCGATGTGCACGGGAACGAAGGGGCGGCTCTCGTCAATCCTGGCCATGGGCATCAACCTCCGATGTCACGCTTCGCGTCGCGGCGACAAACCAGTCGGGATGGCGGCCGCGGATATCGACGGCCGCGCGCTTGGCCACATTGCCGGTCTCGAACAGCCCGAAGCAGGTGGCGCCGGAGCCGGACATCCTGGCAAAACCGGCTCCGGCCTTGTTCAGCACGGAAAGCGCCTTGCCGATGGCGGGCTGGATTGCACGCGCCGCAGGCTCGAGATCGTTGCGGGTGATCTCCAGCCAGTTGCGGATGCTGTGGAAGTCGAGGCTGTGCGGCAGCGGCGGCAGCCCCGCATTGTCGCGGCGGCCAAGCGCCTCGAACACGTCGGCCGTCGAGACGGCAGTGCCGGGATTGACGAGCACCAGACCCAGCGCCGGGAAACCCGGCACGAGCGTCAGCTCGTCGCCGACGCCGCGGGCTATCAGCGGCTTGGCAGCGAGGCACATCGGCACGTCGGCGCCGAGCGACAGGCCGATCCGCGCCAGTTCGGCATCGCCGACATCAAGTCCCCAGGTCTGGACCAGGGCGCGCAGCACAGCCGCCGCATCGCTCGACCCGCCGCCGACACCGGACGCGACCGGCAGGTTCTTTTCGAGCCTGATGGCGACAGCCGGTGCGTGCTGGGGACCGGCCTCGCGCCGCAGTGCATCGCGCGCTCTCACCACCAGATTATTGTCGTCGACCGGCACCGCGGAGGCGTATTTGCCAGACACGGAAAACCCATCGCTGTCGGCAAGTTCCGTCTCGATGCGATCGCCGAAGCGCGTGAACACAGCCAGGCTTTCGATCGTGTGATAACCGTCGGCGCGCTGGCCGGTGACGTGCAGCGCGAGATTTATCTTGGCGTGCGCATGCGACGCCCGGATGCTGGCCTCGGCGTTCACTGGCTCGGCCGCGAGGGGGACGACGGTCAATCCTTGGCCAGACGGTATTCGCCGGTCTTCGGGTCCTTGACCAATGTTCCCATTGTACCGTTGGCGGCCTGCTTTTCGGTACGCCGCACCTTGGCGGTCACACGCTCGGCTTCCCTGACGAAGGAGCGGTAGCCGAAATAGGCGGCAATGCCGACGACGGCGAAGAAAATGATCTGCGGCATGTCAAACTCCTCCCTCGCAAGGCCGGCAAGGCGGCCGGTCGGGTCGGTTGATGATTTATGCTAGACGCTTTCACCAGCTTTTCAAAGCCCGAAGCGCGCCCACAGCGCGCGCTCTTCCGCCGCATCGATGACGCCGCTTGCCGCGGCGGCGGCGATATCGGGCGCCGAAAAGCTCGAGCCGAACAGGCCGAAGCGGCCGAACAGGCCGCGCGGCGCGGTGATCAGCTTGAGCTGGGTTTTCGGCCCGAAACGGCTCTTCAGCACGCTGCGCATGTCGCCGAGCGCATCGACCAGCCCGAGCTCTAGCCCTTTTTTGGCCGTCCAGAACAGGCCAGTGAACAGGTCGGGATCGTCCTTGAGCTTGCTGCCGCGCCTGTCCTTGACGAGGTCGATGAAGGTCTCGTGGACCTCGAGCTGCAGCGCCTTCAGGCGCTCGACGTCTTCCTTCTTTTCCGGCTTGAACGGGTCGAGCACCGCCTTGTTCTGGCCGGCGGTGTGGACGCGGCGCTCGACACCGATCTTCTTCAACAGCTCCGGAAAGCCGAACGAGGCCGACACCACGCCGATCGAGCCGACGATGGAGGACGGGTCGGCAAAGATCTCGTCGCCGGCGACCGCGATCATGTAGCCACCCGATGCCGCCACGTCCTCGACGAAAACCAGGACTTTCTTGTTCTTCTCGCTCGCCAGGTCGCGGATGCGCCTGAAGATCAGCCGCGACTGCACCGGCGAGCCACCTGGCGAATTGATCGAGATGGCGACCGCCGGCGCGTCGAAGGAAAACAGCTTTTCGAGAAGGCCGGCGGTGGAAGCGAGCGACAAGCTCGGCCGGAACTGGCCGCCGCCGGGCATGATCGTGCCGTGCAGCCGGATGACCGGAATGGTGACGACGGTGGAGCGCCAGGACTTCGGCAGCAGGCGGTTGAAAAGGCGTTTCACGAGGGGGCTGTCTCCGGTCGATATGCTTGAGGCATGTAGGAATTCGCCGGCCAACGGCAATGCCGTCACCCCGGCAATCAAAATGGATCAGTCTCCGAACAGCGACGCCAGCCCGTTATTGATCAGCTCCGCCCGTTCCGAGGGGCCATTGCCTGAATAGGCATGCAGCATCAGCGGCGGCCGGATCGACAGTTTGCCGCGTGCGCCGAGAATTGCCCGGACGACGATGCGGATCGCTGCCGCCTCGGGGCGAGGGTGGACGGCCAGCATCTCGGCGTCGCCGAAGCGGCCGGCAATGGCATCGAGGATGGCGCCGAGCTGTTCCGGCCTGGCGATGACGGCCAGCCCGCCGCCCGGCCTGACCACCGCGGCCGCGCTGCGGACCCAGCTGTCGAACAATCCATCCTCCGAGACATGCGCGGCCTTTCTCAGCGGATCGGGCGTCGCGCGATCCTCGGCGGCATTGAACGGCGGGTTCATGACGACGAAATCGAAGCTGTTGTCCTCGAGGCCGGCGGCCGCTCGCGCCCGGCCCGACAGCGCGACATCGGCGACAAGCACCGAGGCGCGGTCGCTGAGATGCGCATTGCCGGGATGGGCAAGCGTGGTGGTGGCGAAGGCCGCCATTTCCGGGGAACGCTCGACGAGCACGGCCGCGGCACCGGGGCAGCGCGACAGGACCGCCAGGCCGGCGGCACCGGCACCCGCGCCAAAATCAGCAAGCCGCCCGGCGAACGAGGACGGCACGGCAGCCGCCAGCATCATCGCATCCATGCCGGCGCGGTGGCCCGCCTTTCTCGGCTGCACCAGCCAGAAGCGACCGCGATGAAAGGCGTCGACCGTATGAGCCGGCATGTCCGGGACAAGGGCAGCGGGCGACGCGGACATTATTTTTGGCGGATCTCGTTGGCGATGCCGGCATCCGTCAGGATGCGCCGCGCCGCATCGGCCTTGTCGGCGTCCACCATGACACGGCGGGGCAGGATGCCGATCGAGCCGTCGAGGACGCTCATATTCTGGTCGGCGACGAAACAGCCGATGCCGGCATCGCGCATCAGCGATTCGACAAACGAAATGATGACGGCGTCGTTGGTGCGGATGAGCTCTATCATCGGATTAGGGCCATGATCTATCGATATGGTCGAAATGGCGCCTGAAACGGCAAGAAGATGCGAGGAGAAGCGCGAAGGTCGGGGTCTTTCCCCCGGCCGAGCGGTTCGACGACGCAGCTTGCAGCCGTTTCGGCGTCCGGAGGATGTGGTCCATCTGCCCGGCTACTTTGTCGCGAAGGACTTGAAAGCCGAATGGCTTCCTGCGCCTTCGCTCCGCGTATCCGGACAGATGGCCTCACACCATTTCGATCATATCGATAGATCATGGCCCTAAACTCGCAGTTTGCGGCGTTGATGTAAACGTAGGCGTGATCATGTACCAGAGCCGGCGCGCCAATTCGCCTCTTGCCGCGCCGGTGGGTGACACCCTAGAGTCTGTCCAGGGACCATGTTGCCGTCGTGCATATCGAGGTTGGGAGTTTTGCCGTGGGTGTCGTTCTCAACATTGAAAACGGGAAGCGCGAAGCCGCCTCGATAAAGGACCTCATCGACCTGACCGCGGCCGACATGGGGCGCGTCAACAAATTGATCCTGTCGAAGGCCGGCTCCGATGTCGAGATGATTCCGGAGATAGCCAACCATCTGATCTCGTCGGGCGGCAAACGGCTGCGGCCGATGCTGACGCTCGCCGCGGCCCAGATGTTCGGCTATTCCGGCGACGGCCATGTCAAGCTCGCCACATCGGTCGAATTCATGCATACCGCGACACTTCTCCACGACGACGTCGTCGACGAAAGCGGCATGCGGCGCGGCAAGAAGACGGCGCGTATGATCTGGGGCAACCAGGCCAGTGTTCTGGTCGGTGATTTCCTGCTCGGCCAAGCCTTTCGCATGATGGTCGATGTCGGCTCGCTTGAAGCGCTCGATATCCTGTCGAGCGCGGCCTCGGTCATCGCCGAAGGCGAGGTGATGCAGCTCGCTGCCGCAAAAAACCTCGAGACCACCGAGGATGAGCATTTCGCGGTGATCAAGGCCAAGACCGCGGCGCTGTTTTCGGCCGCCGCCGAGGTCGGCCCCGTCATCGCTCAGGCGACGCGCAATGATCGCGCAGCACTCCGCTCCTACGGCATGAATCTCGGCCTTGCCTTCCAGCTGATCGATGACGCGCTGGATTACGGCGGCACCAGCAAGGACCTCGGCAAGAATGTCGGCGACGATTTCCGCGAGGGCAAGGTCACGCTGCCGGTGATCCTCGCCTATCGGCGCGGCACCAAGGCCGAGCGCAGCTTCTGGAAACGCGCCATCGAGGACAATGCCGCCGACGATGCCGGGCTGGAGAAGGCCATCGGCCTGATGCTCCGCCACGGCGCGATTGCCGACACCATCGGGCGCGCCCGCCATTTCGGCGAGATCGCCCGCGACGCGCTGGCGCCGCTCGAGGCGACGCCGCAGAAATCGGCGCTGATCGACGTCATCGATTTCTGCATCAGCCGGGTGAATTGAGAGGCATCGGCGCCCCGCGCTTGTTCTCATCGCGCCTTTGCCGGAAGCACCATTGCTGCCAGCAGACTGACGACGATGCCCGCCGCCGCGAGCCAGAAGGCAACCTGGATGCCGTCGGCGACGGCAATTTTCAACGCATCGCCGGACAATTCGCCGATTTGGCTGTTCGCAATCGCAATCAGCACGGCCACGCCGATGGCGTTGCCGACATTGAGCGTCGTCGAAGCCATCCCCGAGGCGACGCCTTGCTGGTCATGGGCAACGCCGGAAGCGGCGGCAATCCACATTGCGGTCCAGACGATGCCTTGTCCGACGCCGGAGACGATCAGGCCAGGTACGAGGGCCAGATAGCTGCTCTCTGCGGTCGCGCCTGATACCATCAATGCTGTGCCGACCGCGCCGACCAGGGTGCTGCGCGTCGAAAAGCGCGTCGCCAGACGCTCGCCGGCTTGCGTGCCGGTGGCGATGGCGACCGACGGCACGAGAAAGGCGAGGCCCGTCTGCAAGGCAGTGAAGCCGTGCACGTTCTGCAGCAGCACGGTGAGGAAGTAGGGCAGCGCGCCGAAAGTGCCCATGTAGAGGAAGGTTATCGTCATGCCGGCGACGAGGCTGCGATTGTGGAACAGGCGCAGCGGCATCAGCGGATCGGCGCTGTTGGCCTCGATCACGGTGAAGGCGATCAGGAAGAATGCCGCCAGTGCCGCGCTGGCGATGATTGCGCCAGAGCCCCAGCCATATTCAGGTCCCTGAACCAGGGTGAAGACAAGCAGCGTCGCGCCGGCGGTGACGGTCAGTGCGCCGGGCAGATCGAAGCTGCGGTGCTCGTGCCGCTTGCGATCGCGCGGGATGATGGCGAAAGCCGCGATGATGGCGATCCCGGCCAGCAGCACGTTGACGTAGAAGACCGACGGCCAGCCGAAGGCGCTGGTCAGAAACCCGCCGGCAAGCGAACCGAGCGTCAGGCCGCTGGCGCCCGCGCCGCCCCAGACGGCGAGCGCCCGGTTGCGTTCCGGCCCTTCGGCGAACAGGCGGTTGATCAGCGACAGCGTCGCCGGAAACAGGAACGCGGCGCCGATGCCTTGCACGGCGCGTGCCGCGATGATGATTTCCGGCGACCAGGCCAGGCCACCGACGAGGGACGAAAGTGCGTAGAGCCAGAGCGCGAAGATGAAGACGCGGCGCTGGCCGATCAGGTCGGCGGCCCGGCCGCCGAACAGCAGGAAGCCGCCGGTGAACACGGTGTAGGCGCTGACCACCCACTGCAGGGTCTGGCCTGAAAATCCGAGGCCAGCGCCGATCTCCGGCAGCGCCACGAAGACGATGTTGAGGTCGAGCGAGATGATGAGCTGCGCGAAGGCGAGCAACGCCAGCGTTGCGCCATGTTTCGCCCTGCTTGCTCCCTGCGTTATCGCCCCGAGCGGCGCGCCTTGATCGAGTGAACTCATGCCGGACTCCTTGTCGACAATTATTTAATGATCGACAAAGAATTGAGATTTGCAATCCGAAGTCAAGCGGATTATTTGTTGATCGACAAAAATTGGAGGTCGCAATGGCGGGAAGGCCAAGGGAGTTCGACCGCGACCAGGCGCTGGAGAAAGCCCGGGACGCTTTCTGGAGGCGCGGCTACGAGGGCACCTCGATGGCCGATCTCGTATCGGCGCTTGGTCTCGCATCGGCGCGCATCTATGCCGCCTTCGGCTCGAAGGAGGATCTGTTTCGCGAAGCGGTGGCGCTTTACGAGGCCAATGAGGGCGGCTTTGCCACGCGCGCGCTAGAGGAAGAACCAAATGTCCGGCGCGTCATCGAGCGCATGCTTCGCGACGCCGTAGAAATTTATACGAGGCCGGGGCGGCCGCAGGGCTGCATGGTGGTGACGGCCGCCACCAATTGCGCCGTCGAAAATGACGCCGTGCTGCAATGGCTGGCGGAGCATCGGCTGGCGCGTACCGCATCGATCGTCGAGCGATTGAAAAAGGCCGTGCGCGATGGCGAATTGAAGCCGGATACCGATGCCGAGACGCTGGGTGACTATTACGCCACGCTGATGCACGGCCTTTCGGTCCAGGCACGCGACGGTGTGCCGAAAAAGCGGCTGCACGATCTTGTCACCGTCGCCATGCAGGCGCTCGACGCAAGCCTTTCGCAAGCGTCCTGAGTTTTCAGGGCCGTGACGCCGGTTTCCCATTGCCGGAGTGTCGCAATGCGGTCGTGCGACCTCTTTCGGCATGGTTTATTAATTGCTTGACCCGATTGTGAATTCGGGCCGGGTTGAAGCACGACCCCAAAAAGGCCATGCTTTACCTGTAAAGATCGAGTCTACGGCGATCCCGCTGACGCGGAGATGGCGTTTGGCTGAAAGGGATATGATGCGGCAAGGATATGCGCGCTGGCTGACGGGGCTGGCAATCGCGACGGGCATGGCGATCTCGGCTTTGCCGGCGCATGCCAAACAGACCGCCGAGCCGGTCAGGATCACATCCTTCTCGGGGGCCTATCTCGCCGCCAGGATCGCCGACGGCGACAACGACCTCGACAGTGCCATCTCCTATTACAAGCAGGCGCTTGCGTTCGATCCGAACGATACGGGACTGCAGCAGAGTCTGATGCTGTCGCTGATCGCGCAGGGACGCTTCGACGAATCCCTGGTCTATGCCGACAAGCTCAAGGCGGTTCCCGACGTCGAGCGCTTCTCGCGCCTGGCGCTGGCCATCGATTCCTTCCACAAGAAGGATTTCTCCAAGGCCGAATACTGGCTCAAGCTGTCGCTCGAATCCGATCTCGACCGGCTGATCTCCGGCGTCATGACCGGCTGGGCCAAGCAGGGTGCGGGTGACGCCGGCGAGGCCATGGCTTCCATCGACAAGCTGCAAGGCCCCGACTGGTTCAGCCTGTTCAAGTCCTTCCACCGTGCCTTGATTGCCGACGCCTCCGGCCTGCCCGACAGGGCGGATGCGCTCTACACCGCCACCGTGCAGGACACGGCGGCAGGCGGTGCGGCCCCAGAAACATGGATGCGCAACGCGCAGGCCTACGCCTCTTTCCTCGCCCGCAAAGGCGACAAGGCCAAGGCGCTGTCGGTGCTCGACAAGGCCGAGGCGTTTGCGCCCGGCAAGGTCGAGATTGCGGCGCTTCGCGACAAGATCAACAAGGGCGAAAAGATCGAGCCCTTCGTTGCCGGTCCGTCGGACGGCGCCTCGGAAATCCTGCTCGATCTCGCCACCGCGCTCAACCGCGGCGGCGGCGAGCCATTCGTGCGGCTTTATCTGCAATATGCCCTGGCGCTGCGGCCCGACAACGACGCGGCGCTCGTTCAGCTTGCCGCCGTTGCCGAGCAGTTGAAGGACGGCGAGGGCGCCATCGCGCTCTATCGCCGCATTCCCGCTGGCTCGCCGCTGAAGGAGCTTTCGGACCTGCAGCTTGGCCTCAACCTTGCCGATCTCGACCGCAACGACGAGGCGATCGCTCACCTCAAGGCCATCGTCGATGCGCATCCAGACGACATGCGCGCCTATCTGGCGCTCGGCGGCGTCTATTCCTCGAAGGAGGATTTCCGCTCCGCCGCCAATCTTTACGACAAGGCAGTCGAGGTGCTGAAGACGCCGACCGCCGCCAACTGGAACATTTTCTACCAGCGCGGCATCGCCTATGAGCGACTGAAGGAATGGCCGAAGGCCGAGCCGAATTTCCGCAAGGCGCTGGAGCTCTACCCCGACCAGCCGCAGGTTCTGAACTATCTCGGCTATTCCTGGGTCGACAAGAACATGAACCTCAAGGAAGGCCTCGCGATGATCCAGAAGGCCGTCGACCTGAGGCCGAGCGACGGCTACATCGTCGATTCGCTGGGCTGGGCCTATTACCGCCTTGGCCAGTTCGACGATGCGGTGCGCGAAATGGAACGCGCCGTTTCGTTGAAGCCGGAGGATCCGGTGCTCAACGATCACCTCGGCGACGTCTACTGGCGCGTCGGCCGCAAGCTGGAAGCCACCTTCCAGTGGAACCAGGCCCGCGACCTGAAGCCGGACCCGGACGTGCTTGCCGCCTTGCAGCAAAAGCTGATGAAAGGCCTGCCGCCGATCGAATCCAACACGGCGCAGGAAACCCCGAACGTAAAGCCCGTGCCGGCGCCCGCGCCGAAGGGGTGATCAATCGCTGCAGGTTTGCGCCGCCCCTCATCGCCCTGCCGGGCACTTCTCCCCGTATGGTGACGGGGAGAAGGACGCCTTCGCAAAGGATTTCGCCAATCTCCAGCGTTGCAGAACGAGTACCGAGGTCGCGGCCAGCCCCTTCTCCCCGTCACTATACGGGGAGAAGATGCCGGCAGGCAGATGAGGGGCGGCGCCGAGATCGATAACTGGTCTGAAGTGATTGCCCGAAGGGGTAACCTGTCGCCTTGACGCTCGGAGGTCGGGCATCTACGAGGTGCCGCATCCCCGCCGGAGGCCGCCGTGACCGTTGATATCCCTGCCCACATGCACCCCAGCCGCTCGTTCCAGGGGCTGATCCTGACCTTGCATAATTATTGGGCGGACTATGGCTGCGTCGTCCTCCAGCCTTACGACATGGAAGTCGGCGCCGGCACATTCCATCCGGCAACGACATTGCGCGCGCTCGGCCCAAAACGCTGGAACGCGGCCTATGTCCAGCCCTCGCGCCGCCCCAAGGACGGCCGCTATGGCGAGAACCCGAACCGGCTGCAGCACTATTACCAATACCAGGTGATCCTGAAGCCCAATCCGCCCAATCTGCAGGAGCTTTATCTCGGCTCGCTGGCCGCGATCGGAATCGATCCGCTGCTGCATGACATCCGCTTCGTCGAGGACGACTGGGAAAGCCCGACGCTGGGCGCCTGGGGGCTGGGCTGGGAGTGCTGGTGCGACGGCATGGAGGTGTCGCAGTTCACCTATTTCCAGCAGGTCTGCGGCATCGAATGCGCACCGGTGGCGGGCGAGCTCACTTACGGGCTGGAACGGCTGGCCATGTATGTGCAGGGCGTCGACAATGTCTACGACCTCAACTTCAACGGCCGCGAAGGCGCCGACAAGGTGACCTATGGCGACGTCTTCCTGCAGGCCGAGCAGGAATATTCGCGCCACAATTTCGAATTTGCCAACACCGCGATGTTGCTGCGCCATTTCGAAGACGCCGAAGCCGAGTGCAAGGCGCTGCTCGAAGCCGGCGCGCCCATCTCCCCCCTTGAGGGGGAGACGCCCGCGAAGCGGGCAGAGGGGGGCGCCTCAGAAGGCACCGCAGGTCAGGCGTCGAGCACTGCACGAGCGACCCCTCCCGGCCAGACCTTGTCTGGCCACTCTCCCCTCAAGGGGGAGGGATATCACCGCATGGTCTTCCCGGCCTACGACCAGTGCATCAAGGCCAGCCACGTCTTCAATCTGCTCGACGCACGCGGCGTCATTTCGGTCACCGAGCGCCAGAGTTACATCTTGCGCGTTCGCAATCTGGCCAAGGCCTGCGGCGAGGCGTTTCTGCTGACGCAGGCGGGCGGAATGGCGGCTTAGCTCCAGGCGGTTTCGGCAGGGGCGCTGATTGGCAATGCGCCCTGGCCGCTTGCACCGGCTATTGTCCGCAACGCTTGTCTGACGCCGGGCATCGAGAACGTGCCATGCACCTGCGCTGTAAAACAGGCGCTGAGCGCGAGGATCTGCAGGAATGTCGATGCCGTTTTCATGCTCGTTCAGCCAATAGCTCTCTGCCTGAGCGTTGGTCGCTTCAGCGCTGCGTTCGGTTCAGGGAAATCTTTGATCCAAGGACGGGCGGACCGGCGCGTGTCCGACAGGCGGCTGAATTTTTTCGGAATTCGCTGTTGGACGCCTTGATCGTGCTGGCCCGATCTTGCTGGGAAGGGTGACAGCAGCCGACCGAGTTGCTATGCCCCGCTTACCTTCGCCTCGATGGGGGAGGACGCCGCGAAGCGGCGGCTGTTTCTTGTCGCGTGAGCTCTTTCAATGCCTGACCTGCTTCTAGAACTTCGTTCCGAGGAAATCCCCGCTCGCATGCAGCGCAAGGCGGCCGGCGATCTCAGGAAGCTTTTGACCGACGGTCTGGTCGAAGCCGGGCTGACCTATGAGGCGGCGCGCGAATATTGGACGCCGCGCCGGTTGACGCTCGACATTCGCGGCCTCACCGCCCGCTCGAAGGACATCAGCGAGGAGATCAAGGGGCCCTCGACCAAGGCGCCCGAGGCGGCGGTGCAGGGTTTTCTGCGCAAGGCGGGCCTTGCCTCGATTGCCGAGGCGCATGTTCATTCCGATCCGAAGAAGGGCGACTTCTATGTCGCCCATATTTCCAGGCCGGGCAGGCCGGCGGAGCAGATCATCGCCGAGCTGGTGCCGGGCATCATCCGCACCTTCCCCTGGCCGAAATCGATGCGCTGGGGGCCGGCTTCGGCCAAGCCCGGCTCGCTGCGCTGGGTGCGGCCGCTGCAATCGATCCTGTGCACCTTCGGCCCCGAAACCGAGGAGCCGGTGGTCGTCGATTTCGAGATCGACGGCATCCGCTCCGGCAACGTCACTTACGGTCACCGTTTTCATGCGCCGGGCGCCATCACGGTGCGCCGCTTCGACGATTATGTAGCCAAGCTTGAGGCGGCCAAGGTCGTGCTCGATGCCGACAGACGCAAGGAGATCATTCTTGCCGATGCCAGGAACCTCGCCTTCGCCAGCGGGCTCGACCTCGTCGAGGACGAGGGGCTGCTGGAGGAAGTGTCGGGCCTGGTCGAATGGCCCGTCGTGCTGATGGGCGAATTCGAGCAGGATTTTCTGGCCATTCCGGCCGAGGTGATCCGGCTCACCATCCGCGCCAACCAGAAGTGTTTTGTGACGACGCGCCAAATCTCCCCCCTCGAGGGGGAGATGTCGCCGAAGGCGACAGAGGGGGTCGCCTCGCGTGGATCGGCGGCATCCCCTGTCCGCGATAGGGAGTCGCGTCAGGTCGTGCCGACCCCCTCTGGCCTACCGGCCATCTCCCCCTCAAGGGGGGAGATCAGCCAATCGCCGCTCTCCAATCGTTTCATCCTGACCGCCAATATCGAGGCCAAGGATGGCGGCAAGGAGATCGCCCACGGCAATGGCAAGGTGGTGCGTGCCCGCCTGTCCGACGCGCTCTATTTCTGGAAGACCGATCAGGGCGATCTGCCTGACCTCGACCAGTTGCAGGCTTCGGCGGAAAAATTCGGGCTCGATCTCAAAAAGCCGCTCGACCAGCGCATGGCCCGCCTCGACCACCTCGGCGTCACCTTCCACGCCAAGCTCGGCACGCAAGGCGAGCGGGTGGAACGGATCAAGCGATTGGCTGAGGAATTGGCGCCGCTCGTGGCGAGTTCAATCTCCCCCCTTGAGGGGGAGATGGCCGGCAGGCCAGAGGGGGTCGCTTCGGCTGGCGCGACGCGATCTGGCCTTTCGAAGAAAGAGGAAGTCGGCGCTCCACGCGAGACGACCCCCTCTGTCGCCTTCGGCGACATCTCCCCCTCGAGGGGGGAGATTACCGCGCTGGCGCGCCGCGCCGCCGTCCTCGCCAAGGCCGACCTCACCACCGAAGTGGTTGGCGAGTTCCCGGAACTGCAAGGCGCCATGGGCCGCAAATATGCGCTGCTGCAGGGCGAGCATCCTTCGGTCGCCGCCGCGATCGAGGAGCACTACAAGCCGCAGGGCCCGTCCGATCGCGTGCCGACCGATCCGGTATCGGTCGCCGTGGCGCTCTCAGACAAGCTCGATACGCTGGTCGGCTTCTGGGCGATTGATGAAAAGCCGACCGGATCGAAGGACCCCTATGCGCTCAGAAGAGCGGCGCTGGGGGTGGTCAGGATTTTGGTCGAGAACGGGATCAGAATTCGTCTTAAAACAAGCTGGAGAACGGCGTGGCTACTTTTTGCCGATCAGCGCTGGAATAGGGAACTGGGCGAGGCGGCTATTCGGTTTGCGGATGCTGAAACATTCACTGGTTTGGAGTTTGATGAAGTGCGTTTTGCCGCAATTGCTGCAAGCGTCGACTCGCTCCTCCGTAAGCAGATAGCCGTTTGGTTGCGTACCTTTGACGCTGGCCAAAACGACCTCCTCTCCTTTTTCCAGGACCGCCTAAAGGTCTATCTCCGCGACCAGGGCGCGCGGCATGATCTCATCGACGCCGTACTGGCGGCGGGCTCGCGCCCAATCTCCCCCCTAGAGGGGGAGATGTCGCCGAAGGCGACAGAGGGGGGCGCTGTCCCGCCGGCGTCTCAAGCTTCTGTCGAGGAAGTGCGCTCTACGGCGCCCCCCTCTGCCCTGCCGGGCATCTCCCCCTCTAGGGGGGAGATCGGCCAATCGTCCAACGACGACCTTCTGCAAATCGTCCGCCGCGTCGAGGCGCTCGGTTCCTTCCTCGACACCGAGGACGGCAAGAACCTGCTTGCCGGCACCAAGCGCGCGGCCAACATCGTGGCTGCCGAAGAGAAGAAGAAAACGACGATCGCCGACTATGTTGAGCCGGCTCTGTTCCGGGAGGGCGCCGAAAAAACCTTGTTCGCGGCGGTCAATCAGGCCGAGAGGCAAGCCGGCGAAGCAATTCAAAACGAAGACTTTTCCGCCGCCATGCTGGCGCTTAGCGTGTTGCGCGAGCCGGTTGATTCATTCTTTGAGAAAGTCCTGGTAAACGATGAGGACCAGGCGGTGCGCGCCAATCGCCTGGCATTGCTCGCCCGCATCCGCGCAGCGACTGACCGGGTCGCCGATTTCTCGAAAATAGCCGGCTGACATTCGCGAAAAAATCATCGCTTGTGGCGCTATTTCGGCTGGTCGGGAGCTGCTAGCGGCGCAGGCTGCGGCGCTGCCGGCTCAGGGGTTTTGCTGGCGACCTTTGGGTCGGCTTTGCCGCCCGCGGCGGGCGCGGCAGCGGTGGCCGGCGCGGCTTTGGGCGCGGACGTTGCAAAGGCATCGCCGACAATACCGCCGCGGATGATCATCGGGCTTCCGTCGAAGCCATGGTTCGGCTGGCTCGGGATCGCCGCGACCTTTTCATCGGCGACGTTTTCATTGACGTCAGGCAACTTCTCGCCGAGCGCGACGATCGACGGTGTTTTCGCCCGTTCGAGCGCGCCGGCACTTACAACCGAAGGCGTCGCCGTCGTTTGCCCGAGAAAAACCAGCGACGAGGCCTGTGCCGTGCCGGCCATAAACGCCAAACCAAGCGCTCCAAGGATACGCATCGAAAGCATGATAATTCCCCTTGCCCAACAAGACGGCACCCTAGCCGAGGGCAGTTGATGCCGGCTTGCGGGGAAACATAGCATTTTAGCGATTTGCGATTCGCCAATGCCTGGGCTTGCTCGCCCGGCGTCAGCGTATTAGGCACCCGCATCCGTGAGGTGACGACAGTGGCTGAAATTCGTGCCGTCGGCGAGGCGATGGAAAGGGCGTTGGCGCTGCTCGAGAGCGGCGATGTCGTCGCCATCCCGACCGAGACCGTTTATGGGCTGGCCGGCGACGCGACCAATGGCGTTGCCGTGGCTCGTATCTTCGAAGCCAAGGGCCGACCTCGCTTCAACCCGCTGATCGCCCATATAGCCGATCCGGCGATGGCCGAGCGCATCGCGCTGTTCGACCCGCTGTCGGAAAGATTGGCGCAGGCATTCTGGCCGGGGCCGCTGACGTTGGTGCTGCCGCAACGGCCCGGCAACGGCATTCATCCGCTGGTCACCGCCGGCCTGGAAACGATCGCGCTGCGCATGCCGAAAGGCTTTGGCGGCGAGCTGATCGCCAGGTTCGGCCGCGCGCTGGCGGCGCCCAGCGCCAATTCCTCGGGCAGGATCAGCGCCACGACGGCCGAAGCCGTGGCCGCCGATCTCGGTCCCCGGATCAAGCTTGTGGTCGACGGCGGCGCGACGCCGGTCGGGCTGGAATCGACCATCGTCAAGGTCGAAGCTGGAAAGCTGCGGCTGCTGCGGCCGGGCGGCATTGCCGCCGAAGAGATCGAAGCGGTGGCCGGGACAAAGTTGCTGCGCGGCGCTTCGGGCATCGAGGCGCCCGGCATGCTCGCCTCGCACTATGCGCCAGGTGCGGCAGTGCGGCTCGATGCTGCGGAGGTCGCACCGGGCGAAGCCTTGCTGGCCTTCGGCCGCCGCCGTGCCGAAGGCTGGCGCGATGCAGCCGCCCTGCGCAACTTGTCGGAGACCGGCGACCTACGCGAGGCGGCAAGCAATCTCTTCGCCCATCTGCAGGATCTCGATGGCAGTGGCGCCAAAACCATCGCCGTCGAGCCGATCCCGTTCGAAGGGCTGGGCGAGGCGATCAACGACCGGCTTTCGCGCGCCGCCGCCCCGCGTGACAAGATCGAACGAGCACCATAGTTTCCACCCATGAACGACATTTCCCCCGATCTCGACCCCGCCGTCGTCGCGCGCTTTGCGGCAATCGTCGGCGACAAATATGCGCTGCGCGACCAGCAGGACATCGCGCCTTACCTCACCGAGCGGCGCGGACTTTGGCACGGCAGGACGGCTTTGGTGCTGAGACCGGGGAACGTCGAGGAGGTCAGCAGCATCATGCGGCTGGCGACCGAAACCGGCACGCCCATCGTGCCGCAAAGCGGCAACACCGGGCTGGTCGGCGCCCAGGTGCCGGACGCATCCGGCCGCGAGATCGTGCTGTCACTGTCGCGGCTGAACCGCATCCGCGAGATCGATACACTGTCCAACACGGTGACGGTCGAAACCGGCGTCATCCTGCAGACGCTGCAGGAAGCGGCCGATGCCGCCGACCGGCTGTTTCCGCTGTCGCTTGCCGCGCAAGGCTCCTGCCAGATCGGCGGCAATCTCTCGTCCAACGCCGGCGGCACCGGCGTGCTTGCCTACGGCAATGCGCGCGAGCTCTGCCTCGGCGTCGAAGTGGTGCTGCCGACCGGTGAAGTGTTCGACGATCTGCGCAAGCTGAAAAAGGACAATACCGGCTACGATCTGAAGAACCTGTTCGTCGGCGCCGAGGGTACGCTCGGCATCATCACCGCCGCCGTGCTCAAGCTGTTCCCCAAGCCCAAGGGGCGCGAGGTGGCGTTTGCCGGCCTGTCATCGCCGGAGGCGGCACTGTCGCTGTTCAGCCTGGCGATGGATCGTGCAGGGGCAGCGCTCACCGCCTTCGAGCTGATCGGCCAGAGGCCCTACGACTTCACGCTTGCCCACGCACAAGGCGTGGTGCGGCCGCTGGCCGGCGATTGGCCGTGGTATGTGCTGATGCAGATATCGTCGGGCCGTTCGGCCGACGATGCCAGGGCCCTGATCGAGGAGGTGCTTTCGGCAGGCCTCGAGCAAGGGATCGTCGGCGATGCGGTAATCGCGGCAAGCATTGCCCAGGGCGATGCGTTCTGGAATTTCCGCGAGGTGCTGCCCGAGGCGCAGAAGCCGGAAGGTGCCTCGATCAAGCACGACATCTCGGTGCCGGTGGCGTCAATCCCGCCCTTCATTGAAAAGGCCGCCGGCGCCGTGCAATCGGTCAGTCCCGGCGCGCGCGTCGTCTGCTTCGGCCACATGGGCGACGGCAATCTGCACTATAACATCTCCCGGCCGGTCGACGGCGATGACGAGGCGTTTCTCGGCCTTTACCACGTCATGAACAAGGCCGTGCACGACGTCGTGCGCGCGTTTCATGGCTCGATCTCAGCCGAGCACGGCATCGGCCAGTTGAAGCGGGACGAATTGATCGCGACGGCGCCGCCGATGGCGATCGAGCTGATGCGCAGGGTGAAGGCCGCGTTCGACCCGGCCGGCATCATGAATCCGGGTAAGGTTATCTGATCCTTTCGCCGGCCTGCGCCGGTTCGCATTCCGATAACCATCTGCCCCGGATCAGCAAAATTTAACCGACTTTCTTAAGCGCGAGGATAAGAAGCCCGCGCTAATGTTTCTCCACAAACGAGGCTGGGAAAACCGGCCCGGAGAACCGGAAACACCGGCTCTCAGGAGAAACAGGAAAGGCACGATATGAACACTGGACTGAAGCCAGTCTGGGCCGGCCGCAATATGCGTCTCGACCCATTCCGCCTGCCGCAGGTGGTGAGCTACGCCACGCGCGACGACTATGGCGACGTCACCTTCACCATCGACCAGCGCGGCGCGGTTATCCGCCGCACGCTGGAGATGAGCGGCGTGCCGGCGATCATCGCTCTGCCCGCCAACGCGTTTCGCGGCGTCGCCGCCCGCGCCATGGAGGATCCGGATGGCAATGTCACAGTGACGCTTGAGCTTCTGCACAATGACCCGATGCTGTCGGTGCCGCTGCTGGTGGCCGACGATCTCGACGATGTCGCCGCTGACTGGCGCGCCTGGGCCGATGCCTACCGCCTGCCGATGCTGCTGATCGAGGCCGACGGCATTGCCCGCACGCTCGAAGAATCGCTCGGCGCTGCTATCAAGGCGCTGCCGGCGCAGGAGCGCCGCAAGGGTCGCGTCTCGACCATGCGCCGCCCGCGCTTCCTCGCCCGCCGCCGCGCCGGCGATCTCGGCCTCAGGCTGGTCATCGGCGGCGAGGAGCTCATTTCGCGGGAATAGCATGGGCTTGGCGGGCTTGCGCCGCCCTTCTTTCCTTCTCCCCTTGTGGGAGAAGGTGGCCGAGCGAAGCTCGGTCGGATGAGGGGTGTTCCAGGGAACGCCAACGCCTCATTTCTTCCAACACCCCTCAACCGTCTTGGCGCTACGCGCCAATCCACCTTCTCCCACAAGGGGAGAAGGGAACAGGCCGCTAAACCAGCGGCTTCAGCGCCACCCAAACCGCGCCGCCGATCAGGCCGAGGAAGATCAGCCAGCCGACCTGGTTGTTCGATCTGAACAGCCTCAGGCACTGGTCCGGATCGTCGATGTCGAGCACGGCGATCTGCCGTGCCATATGCGCGCCGGCGGCGATCAGCCCGGCGAGTGCAGGCACCGGTGCCTGTGCCGAGGCGAAAGCAATGGCGAAGCAGACCAGCGCTCCGCCATAAAGTCCGGCCAGCCAGGCTTTGGTGTTGTCGCCGAACAGGCGCGCCGTCGAGCGCACACCGACGATGGCGTCGTCTTCCTTGTCCTGATGCGCATAGATCGTGTCGTAGCCGATCACCCACAGGATCGAGCCGATATAGAGCATGATTGCCGGCCCATCGAGATCGCCGAACTCGACCGCCCATCCCATCAGCGCTCCCCAGGAAAAGGCAAGGCCGAGAACGAGTTGCGGCCAATTGGTGTACCGCTTCATGAATGGGTAGACGGCGACGATGCCCAGCGAGCCGATGCCGAGCGAGATGGCGAAGCTGTTGAACTGCAAAAGCACGGCAAGGCCGCCCAGTGCCTGCACGACAACAAACATCCAGGCCTGCCGGCGCGTGACCTTGCCGGCCGGCAGCGGCCGCGAGCGCGTGCGTTCCACCTGGTTGTCGATGTCCTCGTCGACCAGGTCATTGTAGGTGCAGCCGGCACCGC
Organism: Mesorhizobium sp. M0074; assembly: GCF_040322975.1. Classification (NCBI taxonomy): domain Bacteria; kingdom Pseudomonadati; phylum Pseudomonadota; class Alphaproteobacteria; order Hyphomicrobiales; family Phyllobacteriaceae; genus Mesorhizobium; species Mesorhizobium sp. M0074. Next base: position 104,634 of record NZ_JAMYUM010000020.1, on the reverse strand, counting down.
GCATGGCGAACGCGCCAAGAAAAAACAGCAGCAGATACCAAGGCGACGGCAGCAGCGAGAGCAGCGGATCCGCCGGACGCGGATAGGCGCTCGCGGCAAGGGCAGCCGACCACCAGCATGGCCACAGCAGCAATTGCCAGCCGATCGGCCGGTCCCACCGGGCAAGCTGCGCATAGGGCCACAACCCCCGCGGCAGCACGCGATAGACCCAGTGGCCGCTCGGCGCATCGGCGACGCGGCCCTGGGCCGCTTTCGACTGGACGGTTTCCATTTTGCTGGAGTGGCAGCAGAGGCGAATGCCGTCAAGCGTCAAGCAGCCCCCGCACGCTCGCCACGCGCAATCGGCGCTTCGGCAGCCAAATGTCTTGACCCGTCGCGCGCGGCGCAATAGCGCAGTCCTGGTCTTGGAATGACGAGGAATCTGGGCATGCGTGTTTTGCTGATCGGCTCCGGCGGACGAGAGCATGCGCTGGCCTGGAAGATCGCGGCGTCGCCGCTGCTGACCAAACTCTACGCGGCGCCCGGCAATCCGGGCATCGGCCACGAAGCCGAACTGGTGAGGGTCGATATTGCGGATCACGCAGCGGTGGTCCGGTTTTGCCGCGAGAATGAAATAGACCTCGTCGTGGTCGGGCCGGAAGGGCCGCTGGTCGCCGGCATTGCCAACGACCTGCGGGCCGAGGGCATCCGCGTCTTCGGCCCGTCAAAAGCGGCGGCACGGCTGGAAGGATCAAAGGGTTTCACCAAGGATCTCTGCGCCAGATACGGCATCCCGACCGCCGCCTATGGCCGCTTCGGCGATCTGGCTTCGGCCAAGGCCTATGTCGAGAAGACGGGTGCGCCGATCGTCATCAAGGCCGACGGCCTCGCTGCCGGCAAGGGCGTCACCGTCGCCATGACGCTTGACCAGGCGCTGGCCGCGCTCGAGGCCTGTTTCGACGGCTCCTTCGGCCAGGCCGGGGCGGAAGTGGTGGTCGAGGAGTTTCTCGTCGGTGAAGAAGCAAGTTTCTTCTGCCTGTGCGACGGCACCACCGCGCTGCCCTTCGGTACCGCGCAGGACCATAAGCGCCTCAGTGACGGCGACACCGGCCCGAACACCGGCGGCATGGGCGCCTATTCGCCGGCCCCGGTGATGACGCCGGAGATGATCGACCGAACCATGCGCGAGATCGTCGAGCCGACCATGCGCGGCATGGCTGAAACAGGCGCGCCGTTTTCCGGCGTGCTGTTCGCCGGGCTGATGATCACTGACAGCGGGCCGAAGCTGATCGAATACAACACCCGTTTCGGCGACCCGGAATGCCAGGTGCTGATGCTGCGGCTGAAGGACGATCTGCTCGTCCTGCTCAACGCAGCCGCCGACGGCCAGCTGGCGCATACTTCGGTGCGCTGGCGCGACGAGGCGGCGCTCACCGTGGTGATGGCAGCCAGGGGCTATCCCGGCACGCCGGAAAAGGGCTCGGTCATCCGCGGCGTCGAGGCAGCGGCAGGCGACGGCGTCGAGATCTTTCACGCCGGCACCGCCATCAACGGCGGCGCACTCGTCGCCAATGGCGGTCGCGTGCTCAACATCACGGCGACCGGCCGCACCGTCGGCGAGGCGCAGAAGAAGGCCTACGCCGCGCTAGACCGGATCGACTGGCCGCAAGGCTTTTGCCGCCGCGACATTGGCTGGCTGGCGGTGGCGCGCGAGCAGGCGAACTGATGCTTCGGGCGGGCCTTCGGCCTCAGCGCAAGCCGTGATCGAATTCGGTCGAGACGCTGCTGACCGCATCGGCGGTGGAGACAAATCCTGGCACCGATGCCGCACGCTTTTCGTTTCGCGTCCAGGCGACATATTCGGCAATCCCGCGCGGAAGGCCCGGCGCCGCTTTCGCCGCAGGCATTTGAAAGCCGCTGCTGAACCTGGCTAGGCGCGCCCTGAATACCGCGACCATCTCCTCGAAGCTTGCTGGCGTCACGCTAGCGTAAGCGATGGTGCCGCCGGCGAGCCCGGCTTCGCGTGAGAGCGGCACCGGTATCGAGGTGAGATAATCCGGCTGCACGTCGATCAGGCCGCCGAACGGCCACTGCGCGCGCAATTCCGTGGCGTTCATCGGCGCGACGCTGACGTCGATATCGTTGGGTGTGCCCGCGACCCTGTAAGGGCAGCGGAACCGGCCGCAATTTGCTCGCGCCGAAAACTGCCAGAGCGCATAACCCTGCCAGTTGCCCATCGGAAAATGCACGTCGATGTCGGGCTTGTAGCGCGCATACCACAGCGGCAGCCGCGACAGCAGCTGGTATTTGTATCTGTTGTCGGCGATGTGCCGGGCGGTCGTTCCATTGGTGTAGAGCACCGGAAAGCGGCCGAGCCGCCGATGCACCTGGCGGACGAATTCTTCGGCGTCGTTCAGCGACATCCACTGCGCCGGGTCGTCGTCCTCGATGTCGAGGGCAAGCAGGTCGTCCGGCCCGGGTTCGGCGAACTCGATGAAATGATTGGCCTGGCCGACCGGGTTGCCGGGGCGGGCGAGGTGATAGGCGCCCCATTTCAAGCCAAGCGCCTTGGCCACAACCTTGCGCGTCTGGAACAGCTCACGCGCCACCGCATGGCGCTTCCAAAGCGTCTTGCACAGCCGCGTCTCGGTCTCGTCGCCGAAACAGAAATAGGGTGGCGGCATTCCGTCGGATGCCTTGTTGATGAAGCCGACAAGACGCTTGTCGGTGGCAAGCCTGGTCCAGTCGATGGAATTGTATTCGTAGGCGTCGACGACCAGCGCCCTGTCGGCATCCTTCCACGGTTCGGAGAAATCCGAGGCCTTTGCCGGCGTCAGCATCAGGGTCATTGCGGCCGCGACAAGGAGAAGCGCTGAGCGGACAAGGGGGCGCGCCGGCGTTTTCAAACAGCAGATCCTTGCTGGCCAAAGCCAAATCCTGAACCGCCATGGTTAAGGAAATGCTTCGGGTGCCGAGTGGGCGAGTTGGAGCGCTGGCGAAGCGATCCTTGGTGCTCCTCAAGAGCAAAGCGATGGTTGCGATTGTCAGCCAAATAGCTTCAACGCTGTTGCTATGGGCAGGAACAGTGATGCCGGGCGGCTCTGAAACGAGGTGAAGCCATGCCTGCGATAATACGCGACCGCCTGGTCATCCTTGGCGTCGACAATCAACGCGAAGGCTGCTGGGGCAGCGCTGACGCTACGTCGTAGCGCATCCACGATCAGCGCCGACCCGACCCGCCGCCGCTGGTATCCGGCATCGACGGCCAGCCTGCCGACCAATATCGCGGGCAGAACCGGGTAGCGTGGCAGATGTTTTGTCTGTTCGTCAGGCAAGGACGCGATCGGTATGCTCGACGCCGCCAAAGTGTAATATCCGGCGATCGCGCCGCCATCGCGATCCACGGCAACGAAGCAATTGCCGACTCGGCGTTTGACATCCTGGCTGGCTTGCTCCCGAATGTAGCGGTCGAGCGCCGGTACCCCGCAGCTGAACGCCTTGCGATCATGCGATCCGCCGAGCGGTTCGATAATGACGGCGAAAGTCACCGGGTTTCGACGACCAGCCGTTTGTGGGCGTCGGCAGCCTTGCGCAGTGCCTCATTAGGCTCGGGCGGATTGAGAATCGCCTCCATCATGGCGCGCTGATCTTCGACGGAGATACGCATGATGGTGGTGTTCTCGATAGTACGCTGCGCCGCCTCTTGAGCGGCGGCGACCACGAAGTCGCTGACGCTGCGGCCCTGGATTTCGGCGGCACGTTTCACCACGTCCAGCATATCCGGCGAAATACGGGCTTCGAGACGGGCGGTGCGGGTCTGTTGGTTTGGCATTATCGTCACCCCTGATGCTGCCTTGTACGGGAACTAGCCGTACAAATCAAGTGCGTCGTCCGGCTCTAAGTAATTTTGCATACGAGCCAGCAATTGCAAAATCCGCGTGACAAAGTTTGACGTTTACGTAAAAAGAAGATGGACAGGGAACTCCGAAAGCAGATGATTTTGCATCGGCACAGGTCTTAAGTAGACCTGCCAGACTGGGGAGGGCCAGACTGGGGAGGGCCGGGCTGAGGAGGAGCGAACGCCATGTATCGGGCACCGGTCGAGGAGATCGCCTTCACCCTGAAGCATGTCGCCGGCTTGAAGCCGGCGCTCGATGCCGGCAATTTTGGCGAACTCGGCGAGGACCTTGTCGACGCCATTCTGGCCGAGGCCGGCCGCTTCGCCAGCGAGGAGGTGGCGCCGCTCTACACGGTCGGCGACCAGCACGGCGCGGTGCTCAACGGCGCTGCCGTCACTACCCCGCCCGGCTGGAAGGAACTTTATCGCCGCTGGATCGGCGGCGGCTGGAATGCGCTGTCCGCGCCGGAAGCGTATGGCGGCCAGGCGCTGCCGGCCATGCTCGGCGTCGCCGCGCTCGAAATGTGGAACTCCGCCTCGATGGCGTTCGGCATCGCCCCGACGCTGACCATGGCCGCGGTCGAAGCACTCGACAAGCATGGCTCGCAGGCACTCAAGGTCAAATATCTGGAAAAACTAGTCTGCGGCGAATGGATGGGCACCATGAACCTGACCGAGCCGCAGGCAGGCTCGGACCTGAATGCCTTGCGAACCCGCGCCGAACCGGCCGGCGACGGCACCTACCGCATCTTCGGGCAAAAGATATTCATCACCTATGGCGAGCACGATTTCACCGACAACATCATCCATCTGGTGCTGGCGCGGCTGCCGAACGCGCCGGCCGGCACGCGCGGCCTGTCTTTGTTCCTGGTGCCGAAATTCCTCGTTGGAGACGATGGCGCGCTGGGCAGGCGCAACGACGTCTTCTGCTCCGGGCTGGAGCACAAACTGGGCATCCACGCTTCGCCGACCTGCACGATGATTTATGGCGATGGCTTCGAAGGCAGCAGGCCCGGCGCGATCGGCTGGCTGGTCGGCGAGGAGAACAAGGGCCTCGCCTGCATGTTCACCATGATGAACAATGCGCGCCTTGCCGTCGGCTTGCAGGGCGTCGCGGTCGCCGAGGCGGCGACGCAGAAGGCGCTCGCCTATGCAAACGACCGCCGGCAAGGCAAAGCGGCGAGCTATCGCGGTGCCGGCATGGCGCCGATCGTGCATCACCCCGACATCCAGCGCAGTCTTCTGACCATGAAGGCGCTGACCCAGATTGCCCGTGCCATCTGCTATTCCTGCGCCCACGCCATCGATCTCGCGTCACAGACCGAAAATGCAAAGCACTGGCAGGAGCGCGCCAATCTGTTGACGCCGCTGGCCAAGGCCTTTTCGACCGATGTCGGCGTCGAGGTCGCCTCGCTTGGGCTGCAGGTGCATGGCGGCATGGGGTTCATCGAGGAGACAGGGGCCGCAGCACTTTATCGCGACGCGCGCATCGCGCCCATTTACGAAGGCACCAATGGCATCCAGGCGATCGATCTGGTGACGCGCAAGCTGCCGCTCGGCGGCGGCCGGCATGTGCATGGCTACATCGCCGAACTCAAGGCCGTCGCCGATGCGGTGCGAGCGTCGAACCTTGAAGGCTTCGGCCGCACCGCCGATCGCCTCGACCAGGCGCTCGACGACCTGTCACAGGCGAGCCGATTCCTGCAAGACCTGCAAGCCGAAGGCCGATCGGACGAGGCGCTGGCCGGCGCCACACCCTATCTCAGGCTGATCTCGCTTGCCGCAGGCGGCGCCTATCTGGCGCGCGGCGCGCTTGCCGACCAAAACCGCATCGCGCTTTGCCGGTTCTTCGCCGAGAACCTGCTTGGCGAAGTGGGCGCGCTGAAGGAGCGCGTCGTCGGCGGCGCCGACAGCCTTGCCGTTGCCGGCAAGGCGCTGATTTCAGCCTGACGTTCGCAACGCCCGAAATTCACCAAGGCCCGAAATTCACAAAGGACCAATCCGTGACAGACCACATCCTCGTCGAACGCCAGGGTGCCATCCAGATCATCCGCATGAACCGTCCGGACAAGAAGAACGCCCTGACCCGCGCCATGTACGCGACGATGTCGGCGGCTCTTGCCGGCGGCGACGCCGATCCGGCGATCCGCGTCCATGTCTTTCTCGGCGTGCCCGGTGCCTTCTCGTCCGGTAACGACCTTGCCGATTTCATGGTCGTCGCCTCGGGCGGCGAAAGCGGTACCGAAGTCTGGGATTTCCTGATGGCGCTGGCCAAAGCGGAGAAGCCGATGGTTTCCGGCGTCGACGGCATTGCGGTCGGTATCGGCACCACGCTCAACCTGCATTGCGACCTGACCTTCGCCACGCCGCGCACAATATTCCGGACGCCCTTCGTCGATCTCGGCCTTGTGCCGGAGGCCGGTTCGAGCCTGCTCGCGCCGCAGATCCTCGGCCGCCAAGGCGCCTTCGCGCTGCTTGGCCTCGGCGAGGGCTTTTCGGCCGAGAGGGCGAAGGCCGCCGGGCTGATCTACGAGGTGGTCGAGGAGAGGGAACTCGAAGCATCGGTATTGGCGGCGGCGGGCCAGATCGCCGCCAAGCCGCCGCAAGCGCTGAAGATCGCGCGCGACCTGATGCGCGGCTCGCGCGACGCCCTTGTCGAGCGCATCGGCCAGGAAAGCCAGCATTTCCGCGAGCGGCTCAAATCCGACGAGGCCCGCGCAGCCTTGACGGCCTTCATGACCAGGAAGAAGGCCTAGACCTTCTGGCCTTGTCTCGCACCGTGGACCCGCCGGCAGCAACCGGCGGGTTTTCTTGCCATGATCTCTTTGTCACATCGCCATTTTTTTACATTCGGCCTGGGCCTTTGGCGAAGACGTGTCGATCATGAATGTCTTGCCTTTGGCGTCGGTCATCAACATCATGCAATGCTTGATCGGTTTCGCCATTTTCATCATTTCGGCGCTCATCTTCGCGTCGGGCATCATGGTGCCCATATGCCCATCGGGCATGATCGCCATGACCTCCCCACCCTTCATCACCGTCATTGTCCCCATCGCGTCCTCCGCAAAGGCTTGCGAAGCGAAAAGGCAGGCAAGACCGGCCATCGTGACCAACCTGAGTGAATGCATTGCTTCCTCCTGAATTTGCGCCAGCGGCGCGTTGAGCCCTTCCCTGGTTCGTTCCGGCAAGCTGGAACGTTTCACGCACACGAGATCGTGATAGTGGGAATTGGAAATCCGGCAGAAGCGGCCCGGCCTTGGCCGCCTTCATGACCAGGAAGAAGGGCTGAAAAAATGGGCGCCGGTGCGGAAGCTGCCGATGTCCCCCTTGTGGGGGAGATCGGCGCTCCACCGTCGTGCCCTACGGATAAAGCCTCACCTTGTCCCAACCGCCCTCGGCGTTGCGCGAAAACACCACACGGTCGTGCAGCCGGAACGGACGGTCGTGCCAGAACTCGATGGTCTGCGGCACGATGCGGAAGCCTGACCAGTGTTTTGGCCGCGGGATCTCGCCGATCGCATGGCGCGCCGTATATTCGGCGACCGCCTTTTCCAGCGCGAAGCGGCTCTCCAGCGGCCGCGACTGTTTGGAGGCCCAGGCACCGATCCGGCTGCCGCGCGGACGCGTCGCGTAATAGGCGTCGGCTTCGGCGTCGGTGACGATCTCCACCGGGCCGCGCGCTCGCACCTGCCGGCGCAGCGATTTCCAGTGGAAGCACATCGCCGCTTTCATGCTGCCAAGAATCTCACGGCCCTTGGCGCTCTCGAAGTTCGTGTAGAAGACAAAGCCGCCCTCGTCGAAGCCCTTAAGCAGCACCATACGGACATTCGGCATGCCTTCGGCATCAACGGTCGCCAGCGCCACGCTGTTGGGGTCGTTGATCTCGCTCTTCGTCGCGTCGTCGAGCCACGCCGCAAAGAGCCGGAACGGCTCCGCCGCCTCGGTAAAGTCACCGCTTGTTAACCCGGTTTCGCTCATAGTTTTCCCAAATTTGTCGCCGGCTGGGGAGATTGCCGATTGTCGCGTATCGCGCAAGCTTTTGACAGTGGGCAATGGAGCGTTATCGCTTCGGCCAGCGCCAAAGCCATGATCGTGACAATCATCCTGCCGCTTGCCGCCTGTGGCGGCGGCGGCTTCAGCCTGGAGCAGGCGGAGGTCGACCGCTCGATACTGACCTCGAGCACGCCGGCCTCAGTCACGCCGCTCGATCAGGACCGCGCTTCCGACCAGGCCACGATCCGCAATGCCGTGTCCTCCGCCGACGTCGAGCAACTGGCCGGGCAGGCCGTTCCCTGGGCGAATGCCGACACCGGCTCGCGCGGCTCCATCACCGAGCTGGCGGAATTCAGGGCTAACGGCGAGACATGTCGTCGCTTCACCGCATCGCGCGAAAGCTTCGACGGCGTCGCACTGTTCAAAGGCGAAATATGCCTGGCCGGCGGCAGCATCTGGCGCATACAGGACTTCAAGGCGCTCTGATTTTCCGCCGGCGACATGGTGGTAAGCCACTGGAATTCCTTCCTATGCGAGCGCATATAGGAGGCGATCATGGAACCACTCCTTCTCCAGGGCAGTAAGCATGCGCGACCCCTATGAGGTGCTGGGCGTTGCCAAGAACGCATCGGCCAAGGACATAAAATCCGCATACCGGAAGCTCGCCAAGAAGTATCATCCGGACCAGAATCCGGATGATCCCAAGGCGAAGGACCGTTTTGCCGCCGCCAACCAGGCTTACGAGATCGTCGGCGACGAGAAGAACCGGGCGGCATTCGATCGCGGCGAGATCGACGCCGATGGCAAACAGCGTTTCCAGGGTTTCGAAGGCGCGGCTGGCGGCGCCGATCCTTTCGCCGGTTTCCGCCGGCAGCAAGGGCCGGGCGGCGCGCATTTCGAATTCCGCATGGGCCGTCCCGGCGGTGACCCGTTCGACGGCAACAGCGACATCTTCAGCCAGATCTTCGGCGATGCTTTCACCCAGCAGCGCGGCGCCGGCACCGGCGGCCGCCGTCAGGCCCCGACCGCCGCCGATCTCAACGTGACGCTGGACGTCACCATCGAGGAAGCCGCCACCGCGGAGAAGGTGACGGCGATGTTCCCCGACGGCCGCAAGATGGCGGTCAAGTTGCCGGCCTATGTCGAGGACGGTCAGACCATCCGGTTGAAAGGCCAGGGTGAGCAAGGACCGGGGCAGCCGGGCGATGCGCTGGTCAAGATCCGTTTCCGCCGGCACCCGCGCTACCGCGTCGAGGGCCGCGACCTGCATGTCGACCTGCCGGTGGAACTGGCCGATGCGGTGCATGGCGCCAAGGTGGCGGTCGAAACCCCGACCGGCAGGATCGCGGTCAACGTCCCCCCTTGGTCGAGCTCGGACAAGGTTCTGCGGCTGAAGGGCAGGGGCCTACCGGAAAAGGCCGGCGGTCACGGCGACCTCTACGCACACGTGCGGCTGATGCTGCCGGAAGGCGGCGACGCCGAGCTCGAGGCGCTGATGCGCCGGCGAAAGGGCTGACGGTCGAAAGGCCAGCGCTTGATACCATGTGTGAAAAGCGGGCACTCCGGGGGGGCATGCCCGCGACCATACGGATCACAATGGAAAGGGAACCTCGTTGATGGCCTGGGAAACTGATGGCTGCAAACCTAGGCGCACAGGAACATCATAGAGCCTGCCGCCGCCCAACCGGGGCTTGGTAGGACGAAGTCCAGGTACAAACACTCGTGCAACAGGCGATTCGGCGTTGTGCGTCAGGTTGACCGCGAAGATCTCAAGTTCCTGCTCGTGGCAGATGTCGAGGCAATAGTTCCAATCCAGTCGCAACTCGGCCGACGAGGCCTGAACTGCTGAATTGCCGGAAAGGTGAGGAAGGCGATGAATGTTCTCGTCCATGTGCCACCGATAGAGGTGCAGCGCGCCGGGGGTGAAGGCCGCCGTGCCGGACGTATCGGCGTTCCGTTTGAGCAGGGTAAGGTTCGCCTCACATTCTGCAAGTTCCCCCACCGCGCGCCGGGCCGCCTCCGACATGGATCGTCCGGCCGCAAATCCGAACGCAATCGCGCCACCCCCGACGTGATGAGAAATTGCAGCGACAATGGGGATGGGCAGGTCAAGCGTCAGGAGCAGAAGCCGCAATTCGCGGTTCTGCGTCAGCAGCCAATCGGCGTACTGGGACGCCAGTCCATCCGACAGCGAAGTCAGGTCTATCCGAGGCAGAACCAGCCGATTGTACCACCATATGGCTGTTGCATCGCGCTCCACGACTTCGCAGAAGCCGCGCACGACCGCGTCCTCTATGCTCGATCCCCTCGCAAGACCATTGGAGTCCGCCGGGGGCAGACCTGATGACTCATCGTTGGGATACCCGAGAAAGCACAATCCCGCAGGCACCCAGGCCTCGCTCGTGCTGAAGCGCGGATCGCTCCGGATCCAGTCCAGTGGCTGCGACCTGCGCCAGCGGATCGGGACCGCGCGGCTATCATCGACGTTTTTGTTCCAATGCAGCCGCTCGCAATACTGCGCATCACTGAAAAGTGTGAGTGCAGGCGGCTCGATCACGCGCCCGCGCAATTCGCCGGCGCGGGCGCGTGAGAGTCGCTCATGAGGGATCATCTGGGCGAAATAGGTTTCATCGGCCTCATACCCGCAGGCGGTTACCGCCTCCTGGGTGGTGTTGCCCCACCCTGACACAAAACGAGAAGGTCTGGCCCCTCGGACGGGGCCGACCGCGACCGTGATCGGGCATCTGAGCGTGGGATCGGTGATCACGATGGGGCCGTAAACCAGGCTTGACCCGCCGGCCCCTGCCTCGGACGCCCGCCGCTCCGGCATTATGGACCCTTCACCCAAGCACGGCCCTCACATGTTCAATCCTCTACAGTATCGGCACCAATTGCTCATTCGCACGCTGACACGCACTGGAGTATGATGCAAACTCCTGCGAGACGCTTTGATATCGTCAAGCCGACGTCGAACATAATATAACCCGCCGAGGGAGAGAATGAACGCGGGCGACAGCAATCTTCAGCGACGTCTGACGGCTATCCTGGCTGCTGACATGGTCGGTTACTCGTCGCTGATGGCCCGCGACGAAGAGCGCACCTTCGCGCTCGTCAAACATCTCATGCAGGACGAAATAGAGCCTAGGATCACGCAGCACCGGGGACGGGTTGTGAGAACGACCGGAGACGGGATGCTCGCCGAGTTTCCAAGCGCTTTCGGAGCCGTGCAGTCAGCAGTGGAAGTCCAGGAACTGCTTGTCGGCCAGTCTTCGGGGAAGGCCAGCCAGGAAATTTTTCTCCGGATTGGGATCAACTTCGGTGATATTATTGTCGATACCGATGGCGATGTGTTTGGAGATACCGTCAACATAGCCGCGCGCCTGGAACAGTTCGCCAGCCCGGGCGGTATCTGCCTTTCCGGAAAGGTACACGACGAAGTTCGCGACAAATTTAATCTTCCGTTTGAATATTGCGGCGAACAGCATCTCAAGAACATTCCACGCCCGATTCCCGTATACTCGTTGTTCCAAAAGCCCAAAGGGCTGCCACCTGCATCGACTGCGCAGGTGGCTGGTCCGAGCAAGCCCTCCATCCTCGTTCGCCCGTTCAAGAGCGCGGGCGACGTCCAACCCTATTTCAGTGGCGGCTTCACCGAAGACATCGTCACGGAATTGACGCGCTTTACTCAGCTTACGGTTGCGTCCCATTATACGTCGACGCGGCTCAAGGATGTGGACCTGGTCGCGGATAACGGCGTGGATTTCGTCATCGAAGGCGGGATCCGCCGCATGGGCCGGCGGATGCGCATTACATGCGAGCTGGTCGACGCAACCTCGGGTGAGTGCTTGTGGGCCGAGCGCTACGACGGGGACGAGCAGGACATCTTCGATGTCCAGGACGAACTGATCGGGAAGATCGTCGGGACCGTTATCGGCCGTCTTACGGCCGCAGGCGCCGAGAAGGCGCGGCGTAAACCACCTGCCAATCTCGCGGCCTATGAGTGCGTGCTCCGGGGCAATGCCCTGCCCCTGGGCGACATCGCGGCCGAAATGGAGGCTCGACAGTGGTATCAGCGAGCGATCGAGCTCGATCCATCCTACGGGCGCGCGTACGCAAAGCTCGCCCACTATAAGCAGCTTGAATGGTTTCGTGACATGGGGCCGTCGGATGCGGTGCTTGCCGAGGCTTATGACATCGCCAAAAAAGCGGTGGCGCTTTCCCCCAATGATCCAGTCTGCCTGAACATACTGGGCTGGGTGCTCCTCCACCGTCGTGATTTCGACGTCGCATCTCAGCTATACGCACGCGCGCTCGAACTCAATCCGCACGATCCCGAGCAGGTCTCCTATCAAGGGACTTATCAAACATTTGCCGGCGAGCCCCAAAGTGCCTTGGACTGGTTCGAACGGGCGCGAGTGCTCGATCCCCTGTACGAGCCTTCATGGTATTGGCCGTTCCGCGGTCTTGCCCATTTCATTGCCCACCGTCCGGATAAGGCAGTTGTCGATCTGGGCCGCTCGTCCACCATGCCGACCTGGGTTAAGGTCTATCTGGCCGCAGCGAACGCCCTACTTGGCCGAAGCCAAGAGGCGAAGAGCTACACGTTGCTGGTTCTGCGTGGCGCACCGGAGTTCTCCCGGCGGCGGTTCGCCGCCAAGGAACCTTACAAGCTGGACGGAGACCGCAACACGCTGCTCAACGGCATGCGGGAAGCGGGATTGCCCGAGTAGGGACTGGCGACTATCTGCAGCCAAAGAGCACGGCCGTGGCGAGCTCGTCATGGTAGTGCCTGCCCTGGGCGTATTTGTGATAGTCGTGGAGATAATCGATCAGATCGCTGCGGGTCAGGACCCCCCTCGGCACCTGGGGCACCACCACGTTGATCAAGTTCGGTTCGTCCACGTGAACTTCGACAGACACTCCCGTTTCCACGATGTCTTCCAGCACCAATTTGAGATCACGCTTCAGGTCCGCATACGCGGCAGCATTCGGGATCGCGTCGCCCCCGTCGAGAGGGTCATCCTCGTATTTTATGGCCTGACCATTCAGATCTTCTATCGTCAGCGTCTGCGAATGTGGCGCTGTTCCGGCGGCGGCGGTCCGGACCCTGATGTTGCCGATGGCACGGCCTGCTTCCGGCCGAAGTCTGATAGTATCACCGACGGCGAAAATCTGCCGATCAATGGTAATTGTTAGGGGATCTGTTGAATCCATGGACAAGATACGTGACGAGGCCGGCAAAAGCTTGAGCCAGGCCCCTACGATCGCTGCTCCGATCTCTTGGACTTGCCGACCTGGCTTCAATTCTGCCCTGGGCATCGCCGAGGCTCCCCTCCGAGGTCAATGCAAATAGCCTAAACGCATTTTGCATCTGTCGCAAGCAATGCGCAGGCGGCATGCTCGCATCGACTCGATGTTTTCATGGACAGAAAGCCGTATTGGGAGCATTCTGATCCTCGCGGTATCAGTAACGACAGCCGGAGGGTGTACGAATGATACTTGCTCAACTTCGTGTGCTGTTGCTCGGCTGTCTCCTCGCCGTTGTCGGAACAGCGAGACCGGAAGCGTCAGGCGAGGAGGGCTTCACCGACAGCGGTGACATCGAAAAGACTTTCATCGTCGACATCGCCAGGGCGGCGGAATTACGCAAGGATATCGGCGCGCTAAACAAGTTCATCGCAGGCAAGGGCAAGCTGGAAGCGGTGGATATGCCGGATATCGGTATCAGCATCGTGACGGGGACCTTTTCCGAGAGCGAGATCGAAGAACTGCGCTCCAGGGGATATGAGGAGCCGGATCCTTTCGTGGTGAACCTGTTCGATGGTGCCACCTGCGAGGGGCCGGAACTCCTGGGCATCTCGCCGACTGCGGATGTTGTCCCTCCCAGCGTCTGCAGGGTCGTCGGGTCACCACAGCCGGTGGCTTCAGGATCGCCCACCGTATGGATCATCGACAGCGGAGTGGATTGGAACGTTGTCACCGCCGGGCTCCTCAAGGTTCAGGAAGCCATCGATTGCACGAGCAGCCCATGCCAGACCGTGTCGAGCCTCGACGACACAGTAGGGCACGGGACGATGGTGGCAGCAGTTATCGGCGGAAAGCGTGTCAAGCAGGGCGACCAGTATATAGGTCTGGTTGGTGTCAGCCCCGACGCCCCGCTCAAGATCGTAAAGGCCTTCAGTAAGCTGAAGACCGAAATTTTCGGCCCGCCTCTTCTCGCGCTTCGCCATGTTCGGGACAACGCGGTCGCTGGGGATATTCTGAACTTGAGTTGGGGTGCATTATATCTGGAGAGCACCAGACGCGGAAGCACGTTGCAAGATCTTAAATTTCTCGACGCCCTTCTTTATCAGATCGCCGACCGTCAGGTGCGCGTTGTGGTAGCTGCGGGCAACCCCCGGGAAGACGAAGAGGGCCCTTGGGTACAGTCTTATTTCCCGGCCAATGCGGCGACTTATTTTTCGCCTGTGACGACAGGAAACAAGGTGGGAGCGATATACAGCGCTTCGGCTTCCAACAGCGAATATATTCAGGTGGCAACTCCTGGGAAATGCCAAGGCATCAGCAACGCCTGGTGCGACACGCTATGGCGCGGGGGGGCGTTCGGCGCGTCCTATGCCGAACCGGGCGTCAATGTCCTGTCACTGTGGAAGAGCCGAAAGAACGGCAAGCTCCGGAGGAACATCTGTTCGGGCACATCTTTCGCAGCCCCGGCACTTGCCGGCCTTTTGGTTCGCAACGCGCAGCCGACTAACAAGGCTCTGACAACGGGAAGTCTTAGCCCGAATACGGATCTGCTAGGGTATATGACCGCGGGTACGCCGGTGAACCCAAGTTCGGACGAGCCTAAATGCAACTGACCCGAAGGGCAGCGCTGCAAGGTTTGGCCTTGGCGTCCGCGTTCGGCAGCGTGCGTCTGGCCGGTGCCTCGCTTGTGGACGAAGATCCTCGCCTTCTGCTCGTCCACGTGCGTGGCGGACTCGATGCACTAGCTGCCGTGCCGCCCTACGGCGATCCGCATTTTGCCTCGGCGCGCGGGCCCCTCGTGCCTTTCCCGAACTCTGGCGTCGCCGAGATGCTCAAGCTCGACGGGCTCTTCGCGCTTCATCCGGCGCTCGGGTCTCTCCTGCCCCACTACTCGTGCGGCGAGTTGCTCATCGTGCCCGCGACCGCCATTCCGGATGCGGGTCGGTCCCACGCGACCGCCCAGGCGGCGCTGTTCGACGGCGATATTGACGGCGGCAGCGCCGGATGGCTCGACCGGGCTTCGTCTGTACTGTCGCGCCGGCAGAAGGCGGTGTGGCGGGCCAGACCGGCCGATCGATCGATGGACATGCTGGCCCATCTTGCGCTGGCCAATCCTCGGCTCGAACTCGTCCGCCTCTACGCCGAGGGCACTTGGCCGTCCGGCGCAAAGGGCAGCGAAAGCCTGCTGGAACAACATGCCGCATGCGACGCGGCTCGCTTCGGCGACGCGGCCAGGAGCGCGGCGCTTGCCCTGTCAGCTACGGGCGGACCGCGGATCGCGATGCTCGAGGTGGCCGGCTTCGACACGCATGTGGCGCAGGGAGCGGACTTCGGAAGGCTGGCGCGGAGTTTGAATGGGCTGGCGCGGGGCCTCATTGCATTTGCCCAAGCGTCCGGGCCTGCCTGGAACAGGACGGCGGTGCTGGTGGTCACGGAGTTCGGCCGTTCCGTGGTGCCCAACACCGACGGCGGCACTGATCACGGCGTCGCGAGTGTCACCTTGTTAATGGGTGGCGCCGTTGCCGGCGGGCGAGTAGGCAATCGCTGGCCCGGTCTTGCTCGAGACCTGCTTCATGGCGGAACAGACTTGGCTGCTACGACGGACGTACGATCGATCATAAAGGGCGTGCTGACGGAACACCTGCGTCTTCCTGACCGAGCAATGGCTGAAATTTTCCCAGGCGCTGCCGGGATACCGGCGGTGCATGGACTGTTTATCGGGAGCCGTTGTCCAGGCGGAGGTCGACTGGCTTCGATGTGATCTCCAGCGCGGTTTAGCTTCTTATCCGCGTCGGCTACGGGACGCATCGGACTGCAATAGGCGACGCCTAATCTTAAGTGGCCGCTTCTAAGAAGCTTCCGGAATCACGGCTATTGTGAAGGGTTTCGAATGCCGGCCCCCAGCGCGGTCGCCTATAATGTCCGGTTTAAGGCAATGGCCGAGCTAACTTGAATGGCCGAGATGAGGCGCAAAGCGATCGTCCACGGCCCAAAGTATGGAAGTCGGCTTGGGGTCATGAGCGTGACTTCGGCCGCTGGCCAACGAAACTTCCGCCAAAGGGTCATCTTCCGCCGTGCCACACGGACACTAAGTGTCGGATTTTCCCACCGGCCCACGACCGCAAGGTCAAAGCGCTACGGCGTCCTTTGCACGTCCAAAGGACGCGCGGCACTGCTGAGCAACCGCTTTGTCCCCCGAACTGTCCGCTTTGAACGCTTGAAGGGGCACTGTGGCTGTGCGATAGGCACTCCACAAAGTAGAGAACCTTGCGGAGAGCGCTGACATGGCGGGTGAACGGGGCCTTATGGCCGGCAAGCGCGGCCTTATCCTTGGCATCGCCAACAATCGCTCGATCGCTTACGGCATCGCCAAGGCCTGTGTCGACCATGGCGCCGAGATCGCGCTGACCTATCAGGGCGAGGCGTTCAAGAAACGCGTCGAGCCGCTTGCCGCGGAACTGGGCGCGCATGTCGCCGGCCATTGTGATGTGACCGACCCGGCCAGCCTCGATGCGGTGTTCGAAAATGTCAGCAAGCACTGGGGTGGCAAGCTCGATTTCCTCGTCCACGCCATCGCCTTTTCCGACAAGGACGAGCTGACCGGCCGCTATGTCGAGACGACGCGCGACAATTTCCTGCGTACAATGGATATTTCGGTCTATTCCTTCACCACCATCGCCAAACGTGCCGAGGCGCTGATGACCGATGGTGGGTCGCTGCTGACGCTGACCTATTACGGCGCGGAAAAGGTGATGCCGCACTACAACGTCATGGGTGTTGCCAAGGCGGCACTCGAAGCCAGCGTGCGCTATCTGGCCGTCGACCTCGGCGCCAAGAAGATCCGTGTCAACGCGATCTCCGCCGGCCCGATCAAGACGCTTGCCGCATCTGGCATCGGCGATTTCCGCTATATCCTGAAATGGAACGAATACAATTCGCCGTTGAAGCAGACGGTCACGCAGGAGGAGGTTGGCGATTCCGGCGTCTATTTCCTGTCCGACCTTTCGCGCGGCGTCACCGGCGAGATCCATCATGTCGATTCCGGCTATCATGTCGTCGGCATGAAGGCGGTCGACGCGCCGGATATTTCGACGGTCAAGGACTGACGCCACCGCCTGACCTCTTCCGGAAGACCTGATGTACCCGCTCGTCTATATCGTGCGCCACGGCCAGACGGCGTGGAACGCCGAGGCCCGGCTGCAGGGGCAGGCCGATACCGACCTCAACGAGCTCGGCCGCGAGCAGGCTAGCCGCAACGGGCGTAGGCTGGCCGAACTCATCGACAAGCCCGAAGATTTCGACTTTGTCGCCAGCCCGATGCGGCGCACGCGCGAGACGATGGAGCGCCTGCGCGCGGCGATGAAGCTCGATCCGCACGCCTATCGTACCGAGCCGCTACTCGTAGAATTGAGCTTTGGCGACTGGCAGGGTTTCACCTTTGCCGAACTCGAGGCGAACGATCCCGGTTCGACCAGGCACCGCCGCCTCGATAAATGGAATTTCCAGCCGCCCGGCGAAGGCGCCGAAAGCTACCAGATGCTGCTCGAACGGGTGAAGCCGTGGTTCGACGCGCTCGATCGCCAGACGGTCTGCCTGACCCATGGTGGCGTCATGCGCGTAATGTTCCGCTTCGTGCTGGGGATGTCCGAACAAGATGCGGTCAGCATGGAAGTGCCGCAGGACCGCGTGCTCAGGCTGGACGGCCGGCGCCTGGAGTGGCTTTGAGACCGATGACGTAGCGTATGTTGAGATCAGGTCGGGCCGGCATCAGCTGAATATCGACGCGTCCTACTCGGTCGATCCGGTGTCCGGCAGTTCCATGTCGGTGACGACGTTCTCGCCATTCGTCACGTCGTAGGCGAGGACGATGTCCATGCCTGGCTTCAGCGCATCGAGGTCGGTTTCGGCGTTCAGCTTGTAGGACTTGCCGTCGTCCAGCGTCAGCGTCAGCGCATCCTTGTCGACCTTCTTGATCAGGCCTTCGGTCTGGCCGGCGAAGGCGGCGGTGGAAATCAACAGCGTGGCGGCAACAGCGCCAATCAGGATACGCATCATCGTCCTCTTTAATCATTGCCGGTACAGCGGCTCGGTCCAACGGAACGGAACTGAGCAGAAACCAATCGAATGTGTCAAAACTAAATCCGCGGGATCACAGTTTGACCACTGTGGAAAACGCCAATAGAAGGCAGGCTACAACGCCGCGCGTCCTCCTGGACGCGGAAGGGACGCTGTAGCACTTTTGATTTTGTGCATGATCCTTGCCGAAAATCGCTCCGATTTTCGGGGTCATGCGCTGAGCCGGCTCCGACGCCGGCAGGGCTGGTTCCATGTCGCACAACACGTTCGGCCATCTTTTCCGCGTCACCACCTGGGGCGAAAGCCATGGGCCGGCGCTGGGCTGCGTCGTCGACGGCTGTCCGCCAGGCATCCGCTTCACTCGCGACGAGATCCAGGCCGAACTCGACAAGCGCCGCCCCGGCCAGTCACGTTTTGTGACGCAACGTCGCGAACCGGACGAGGTGAAGGTCCTGTCCGGCTTCATCCTCGATGAGGACGGTGAGACGATGATCACCACCGGCACGCCGGTGTCGATGCTGATCGACAATGTCGACCAGCGCTCCAAGGACTATGGCGACATCGCCCGCCAGTTCCGGCCGGGCCATGCCGACTACACTTACGAGGTCAAATACGGCCTGCGCGATTACCGCGGCGGCGGCCGCTCCTCGGCGCGTGAGACGGCGGCGCGGGTGGCGGCCGGGGCGCTTGCCCGCAAGGTCGTGCCCGGCATGGTGGTGCGCGGCGCGCTGGTGTCGATGGGCGATAAATCGATCGATCGCGCCAATTGGAACTGGAATTTCGTCGGCGACGCTGAAAACCCGTTCTTCACGCCTGATCCGGCGTCCGTCGCCGTCTTCACCAAATATCTGGACGGCATCCGCAAGGCGGGCTCCTCGGTCGGTGCGGTCATTGAGATCGTCGCCGATGGCGTTCCGGCGGGGCTTGGCGCGCCGATCTATGCCAAGCTCGACCAGGACATCGCCGCCGGCCTGATGTCGATCAACGCCGTCAAGGGCGTCGAGATCGGCAACGGTTTCGGGGCCGCCCGCATCACCGGCGAGGAGAATGCCGATGAGATGCGCATGGGCAATGACGGCAACCCGGTCTTCCTGTCCAACAATGCCGGCGGCATCCTCGGCGGCATCTCGACCGGCCAGGCGATCGTCGCGCGTTTCGCGGTCAAGCCGACCTCGTCGATCTTGACGCCGCGAAAGTCTATCGACAAGGACGGCAACGACGTCGAGATCATGACCAAGGGCCGCCACGATCCATGCGTCGGCATCCGCGCCGTGCCGATCGGCGAGGCGATGGTTGCCTGCGCCATTGCCGATCATTATCTGCGTCATCGGGGACAGACAGGTAGGGGAGTAGGGCAGTAGGGCAGTATGTTTATGTTAATGCCCGCCAGGCAGCCATTTTCGCTTTCCCCTACTGCCGTACTGCCCTATTCCCCTACTCCCTGCGAGCGAAGCGAGCACTTATGCCTTACGACCAGAAGAAGATCGTTGAAGCCCTGCGCGCCTTCGAGCGCGGCGAGATCGTCGTCGTTATGGACGATGACGGCCGCGAGAACGAGGGCGACCTGATCGTAGCCGCCGTCCATTGCACGCCGGAAAAGATGGCGTTCATCGTTCGGAACACGTCGGGCATCGTCTGCACGCCGATGCCGCGCGAGGAAGCAAAGCGGCTCAACCTGTCGCCGATGGTCGCTGACAATGATTCGGCTCACACCACCGCCTTCACCGTCAGCGTCGACTTCAAGCACGGCACCACGACCGGCATTTCGGCCGACGACCGCACGCTGACGGTGCGCAATCTCGCCAACGGCAATGTCGGCGCGTCCGATTTCGTGCGCCCCGGCCACATCTTTCCGCTGATCGCGCGCGAAGGCGGCGTGCTGATGCGTTCGGGCCATACCGAAGCCGCTGTCGATCTCTGCAAGCTCGCCGGCCTGCCGCCGGTCGGCGTCATTTCCGAGCTGGTCAACGATGACGGCACCGTCATGCGTGGCCCGCAGGTGCAGGCCTTCGCGGAAAAGCACGGGTTGAAGCAGATTTCGGTTGCCGACCTCATCGCCTACCGGCAACGCAAGGAAACGCTGGTCGAACGTGTCGCCTGTTCGGACATCGAGACGCCCGGCGGCAAGGCACAGGTCTTCACCTACACGCTGCCCTGGGATTCCATGCATCACGTGGCGGTCGTCTTCGGCGATATCCGCGACGGCGTCGAGGTGCCGGTGCGCCTTCATTCCGAGGACGTGGTCAGCGACGTCTTCGGAACCAGCCACAGGCTGGACGCCATCATGAAGGCGATGGGCGAGCGCCAGCGCGGCGTCATCGTCTATCTGCGCGAAGGCTCAGTCGGCGTCGCCCATCAGGAACGCAAGCGGCCGGCTGCCGGCGACCGCGAGGATCATGAAGAGGCGCGCCGGCGCGAAAACGAATGGCGCGAGATCGGCCTCGGCGCGCAAATCCTCAAGGATCTCGGCATTTCCTCGATCAATCTAATCGCCTCGCGCGAGCGCCATTATGTCGGCCTCGAAGGTTTTGGCATCCACATCGCCAAGACCGAGATTCTTTAGGCCATTCTCACGATGCTGGTATGCGTCCGGCCCCGCCTCGGGACCGGACGCGCCGGAAACTATTCCGCAGCGACCGCGGCTGCGTCGCATGCAGCCATGTCGCAGTCCGGCGCGACAAGGCTGCGCTGGCCGGCGAGCACGATGACCAGCGCGATTGTGCCCGATGCCACCGATACCCAGAACCCGTTCTGCGCGCCGAAAGCGTCCACCACCCAGCCGGCGGCGAACGAGCCGAGCGCCATGCCGATGCCGATGCCGGTCATCACCCAGGTCACGCCCTCGGTCAGCACCGCCTCGGGCACGCGCCGTTCGATCAGGCCAAATGCCGTGATGAAGGTCGGCGAAATCGCCACGCCGCTGACGAAGACGGCCAGTGCCAGCAGCGGTACTGTGTCGGCGACGAGCAGCGGCAGCGTGGTAAGCGCAATGATGGCGATTGCGATGGCAAGCTGAATTTGCAGCGGCAGTTTCAGGTTCAGGGCGCCGATGATGATGCCGACGACGAACGATCCGAGCGCGTAGACGCCGATGACGAAGCTGGCGGCCCCTGGCTGGCCAAGCTCCTTGGTGATCGCCACCGTGCTCACCTCCGTGGTGGCGAAGGTCGCGCCGATGAAGATCAGGGCCAAGGTGATGATCTGGACCGGCCGCAGGCGGATTGCCGAGCCGCCTGAACCATGTTCCACCGGTCGGGCTCGCGGTTCGGTCGAGCGCTGCAGGATGAAGGCCGTCGAACCGAAGGCGAGGAACAATGTGCTCGCGAGCACTCCCGCTTCCGGGAAAAGCGCGACGCTCAGCCCTACCGACAGCGATGCGCCGGCGATGTAGACCAGTTCGTCCGCCGCCGACTCGAAGGCGAACGCCGTGTTCAGCTCGGGGCGGTTGCGAAAAATCTCGGTCCAGCGTGCGCGCACCATTGCCGGGATGCTGGGCATGACGGCGGCGAGCAGCGCCGAGACGAATAGCGTCCATATCGGCCAATGCTGATTGGCCGCCGCAATCAGGATCGCGAAAGCGAGCGCGGAAATCACAGTGGTCGGCACCACAATCCGCGTCTGGCCGAGGCGGTCCACCAGCCGTGATACCTGCGGGGCGACGAAAGCGTTGGCCAGCGCATATGTCGCGGAGACGGCGCCGGCCAGCCAGTATTCGCCATCGGTCTGCGACAGCATCGCGACGATCCCGATCGGAGCCATGGCGATCGGCAGCCGGGCAGCGAAGCCGGCGGCGGCAAAGCCCTTGGCGCCGGGCGCGCGAAAGATCTGGGAATAGGGATTTTGCATGGTCTGGCTCCTCGACAACGGCCGGTTCGGCGATTACATACGTGGCGTATGAGTTTAAATAGATCATACGCGGCGTATGTCAATTGGCATACGAGACGTATGTTAATAGGGCCAGAGCATGCATAGACCACGCAAGGAGATGATTGCCGAAACCCGCGCAAAGCTGATCAGGGCGGCGCGCCAGGCCTTCGGCACGCTCGGCTATGCCGAAGCCTCGATGGATGACTTCACGGCATCGGCCGGGCTGACGCGCGGTGCGCTCTATCATCACTTCGGCGACAAGAAGGGCCTTCTCCAGGCGGTCATCGCCGAGATCGACGCCGAAATGGCAGCCCGGCTGAAGGTCGTTTCGGCCAAGCCGGACAATCTCTGGCAGGGCTTTGTCGACGAATGCACCGCCTATATCGAGATGGCGCTGGAGCCGGAGATCCAGCGTATCGTGCTTCGTGACGGGCCGGCGGTGCTCGGCGATCCATCGCAATGGCCAAGCCAGAGCACATGCATCCGCTCGATGACAGAGAGCCTGCAAAGACTGAGCGACGAGGGGACAATTCTCGCCGTCGATCCCGAAGCCGCGGCAAGGCTGGTCAGCGGCGCCTCGTTGCATGCGGCGCAGTGGATCGCAAATTCGAACGATCCCGAAGCGACGTCGAAGAAGGCAGTGAAGGCGTTCAAGGTTCTTCTGGAAGGGCTGCTCAATCGCACCGGCAAGCTGCCTAAGCCTGATCGATCGTCAGCGAAGCAGCCCCAGATTGACCGATCACCGGCCTGAGATCATTCTTTTCGCCGATCCCAGGCGGCTCGCGGTGGGTTCAGCCGACGCCGGTTGCCTAAACCCTGTTGAACATCGCCTCACCAGCGCGCGAAAACATGGCCAAAGCGGCGAGGCGCGCCTATATCGGGGCATGGTCACGAGACTTTACACCCACCCGATTTTCCTCGAGCACATAACACCGCCCGGTCATCCGGAGCGGCCGGACCGTTTGCGCGCCATAGAGCGTGTGCTTGACGACGAGGCCTTCGCGGCGCTCGATCGCGTCCAGGCGCCCGAAGGCGACGAGGCAACCATCCTCTACGCGCATCCGCCCGAATTCGTCGAACGTGTCCGCGCAGCGATACCGGACACCGGCATCGCCCGTATCGACGCCGATACCACCGCCAGCCCAAAGAGCTGGCAGGCGGCCGTGACCGCGATCGGCGCAGCCAACGCCGCGGTCGACGACGTCTTCACCGACCGTGCCGAAAACGTCTTCGTCGCCGCACGGCCGCCCGGCCATCATGCCGAAAAGACCACCTCCATGGGTTTTTGCCTGTTCAACACCGCCGCGATCGCGGCACGCTACGCGCAGAAGAACCATGGCGCCGACCGCGTCGCCGTCGTCGACTGGGATGTGCATCACGGCAACGGCACGCAGGACATTTTCTGGGACGATCCATCGGTGCTCTATTGCTCGACACACCAGATGCCGCTTTACCCGGGAACCGGGGCCGTGAGCGAAACCGGCGCCGGCAACATCGTCAACGCTCCGCTGGCGCCGCAGAGCGGCAGCGATAGTTTCCGCGACGCCTTTCTGTCGCGCATCCTGCCGGCGCTCGACAATTTTGCGCCCGACCTCATCATCATCTCCGCCGGTTTCGATGCCCACCACCGCGATCCGCTGGCCGAGATCAACCTGACCGAGGATGATTTCGACTGGGCGACCGGCCAGTTGCTCGAACGAGCCGGGCGCCATAGCCGCAACCGGCTCGTCAGCGTGCTCGAGGGCGGCTACGATCTGCAGGGATTGGCATTTTCAGTCGCCGCCCATGTCGGGCGGCTGATGAAGGGATAGACGATGGCTGGTGAGACCAACGAGGACGTCAAGGCGATGAGCTTCGAGCAGGCGCTCGAGGCGCTGGAGAGGATCGTCGACGATCTGGAGCGCGGCGACGTGCCGCTCGACCAGTCGATCCGCATCTACGAGCGCGGCGAGGCGCTGAAGGCGCATTGCGACCGGCTGCTGAAGGCGGCCGAGGACAAGGTCGAGAAAATCAGGCTGTCGCGTGACGGCAAGCCGGTGGGGACAGAGCCGTTGGACGCGGATTGAGGCGCGGCCTCGAACGACAATTTTGCTTACCGGCTTTGGACATCATCACGATTGAGGATAAAACTCATCCCGTTTGAAACGGCTCCAGGACGAGAGGAGATTGCGAAGGATGTGCAGAAACATCAAGACCCTGTTCAATTTCGATCCGCCGGCAACCAATGACGAGGTCCGCGATGCCGCACTTCAGTTTGTCCGCAAGCTGAGCGGAACGACGCGGCCGTCTAAACAGAACCAGCATGCGTTCGACCATGCCGTCGAGGCCATTGCCGCCTCGGCGCGCGAATTGCTCGACAGCCTCGAGACGACACAGCATCCGCGCAATCGCGAAGAGGTGGCGGCCAAGGCGAAAGCCAAATCTGCACTTCGCTTCGCCTGAGGGGACCGCGTGAGCTTCTTTCCCGGAAACGATCCGCAGATGGGCGATGCCTTCGCCAGCGATCAGATCGAGCTGATGGTCATTCCGAACGCCAAGGATATTGGCGGATTTCAGGTTCGCCGCGCCTTGCCGACGGCCAGGCGCCGGCTGGTCGGACCCTTCATCTTCTTCGACCGCATGGGTCCAGCCGTTCTGCGAGCGGGCCAGGCGCTCGACGTGCGTCCGCACCCACATATCGGCCTGTCTACGGTGACTTACCTGTTCGACGGCAAGATCAGGCATCGCGATTCGCTCGGCACCGAGATGGTAATCCAGCCCGGCGACGTGAATTTGATGACCGCCGGCCGTGGCATCGTCCATTCGGAGCGCACGCCGGAAGAACTGCGCGGCGCGCCGATGTCGGTTTCCGGCCTGCAGACATGGCTGGCGCTGCCGGACGGCAAGGAAGAAGTCGCGCCGGTCTTCGAGAACACCGCGGCCCTGCGCCTGCCCGAAATCGATGCGGAGGGCGTTAGCGGCCGCGTGATCATCGGTGCGTTTTCCGGACTGCGCTCCCCGGTCGCCACCGCTTCGGACACGCTTTATGCCGATCTCAGGCTGGCGCCGGGTGCCAGCGTGAAAATCCCGGCCGATGCCGAGGAGCGCGCCATCTATACGCTGGAAGGCGAGGTTTCGATATCCGGTGACCGCTTCCCGGCCGAGCGGCTGCTGGTCTTCCGGCCCGGCGACGAAATCGTTGTCTCATCGGAACGCGGCGCCCATTTCATGCTGTTTGGCGGCGCCTCGCTCGGTTCGAAACGCTATATCTGGTGGAATTTCGTATCGTCCTCAAAGGAACGCATCGAGCAGGCGAAAGAAGAATGGAAGACAGGCCGCTTCGATATCGTTCCTGGAGACGAGCAAGAGTTCATCCCGCTGCCCGAAAGCTGATGCGCGTTACCGCCACATTTACATTCGCCGGCCAGCGGCATATTTCACGATGAACAGAAAATCTGACCAGGCTCGCAAACAGTGAACGCAAAGCCCGATACGCCGCTTCTCGACAAGGTCCGCGTCCCAGCCGATTTGCGCACGCTTGCCGAAGGCGACCTGCCGCAGCTGGCGTCAGAGCTTCGCGCCGAACTGATCGACGTCGTTTCCCACACCGGCGGCCACCTCGGCGCCGGCCTTGGCGTCGTCGAACTGACCGTCGCGCTGCACTACGTCTTCAACACGCCGGACGACCGGCTGATCTGGGACGTCGGCCACCAGGCTTATCCGCACAAGATCCTGACCGGCCGCCGCGACCGCATCCGCACGCTGCGGCAGGAGGGCGGCCTGTCCGGCTTCACGCGTCGCGTCGAGAGCGAATACGATCCGTTCGGCGCAGCCCACTCCTCAACCTCGATTTCAGCCGGCCTCGGCATGGCGATGGCGCGCGATCTGTCCGATGGCCGCAACAATGTCATTGCCGTCATCGGCGACGGCGCCATGTCGGCCGGCATGGCCTATGAGGCGATGAACAATGCCGGCGCACTCGATGCCCGGCTGATCGTCATCTTGAACGACAACGATATGTCGATCGCTCCGCCGACCGGCGCAATGAGCGCCTATCTGGCCCGTCTGGCGTCGGGCAAGACCTATCTGGGCTTGCGCGATTTCGGCAAGAAGCTGACGTCGTAT
The DNA here is from genome assembly GCF_040322975.1 of Mesorhizobium sp. M0074. Lineage (NCBI taxonomy): Bacteria > Pseudomonadati > Pseudomonadota > Alphaproteobacteria > Hyphomicrobiales > Phyllobacteriaceae > Mesorhizobium > Mesorhizobium sp. M0074. The sequence continues at coordinate 78,470 of NZ_JAMYUM010000020.1, read as the reverse complement.
CTCGGCGAGCGCGCCGATCGCGCCATCAAGCGAGCGGTCGAGCATGCGCGCGGTTACGTCACCGGCGGCACGTTGTTCGAGGAAATGGGGTTCTACCACATCGGCCCGATCGACGGTCACAACCTCGAGCACCTGATCCCGGTGCTGAAGAACGTCCGCGACAATGCCGACGGCCCGGTGCTGATCCATGTCGTGACCCAGAAGGGCAAGGGCTACGCCCCGGCCGAGGCGGCGGCCGACAAATATCATGGCGTCAACAAATTCGACGTCATCACCGGCGCCCAGGCCAAGGCGCCCGCCAATGCGCCGAGCTACACCAAGGTGTTTGCCGAAAGCCTGATCCAGGAGGCCCGAGAGGACGACCGCATCGTCGCCATCACCGCCGCCATGCCGAACGGCACCGGGCTTGATCTGTTCGGCGAAGCGTTTCCGGCGAGGACCTTCGATGTCGGCATCGCCGAGCAACATGCGGTGACCTTCGCCGCCGGCCTTGCCACGGAAGGCTTCAAGCCTTTCGCGGCGATCTACTCGACCTTCCTGCAGCGCGCCTACGACCAGGTCGTCCACGACGTGGCGATCCAGAAATTGCCGGTGCGCTTTCCGATCGATCGCGCCGGCTTCGTCGGCGCCGATGGTGCCACCCATTGCGGCGCCTTCGACACGACCTTCCTGGCGACGCTGCCCGGTTTCGTCGTCATGGCCGCGGCCGATGAGGCCGAGCTGCGCCACATGGTACGCACCGCCGCAAGCTACGATGACGGCCCGATCGCCTTCCGCTACCCGCGCGGTAACGGCGTTGGTGTCGAGATGCCGCAACGCGGCTCGGTATTGGAGATCGGCAAGGGCCGGATCGTCAGGGAAGGCACCAAGGTTGCGCTGCTTTCCTTCGGCACCAGGCTGCAGGATTGCCTGGCCGCGGCCGAGGAGCTTGGCGCGGCCGGGCTTTCGACCACGGTCGCCGATGCCCGTTTTGCCAAGCCGCTCGACGAGGACCTGATCCGGCGGCTGGCCCGTTCACACGAGATACTGGTGACGGTGGAAGAGGGCGCGGTCGGCGGCTTCGCCAGCCATGTGCTGCAGTTCCTGGCCCATGAAGGGCTGCTGGAGAGCGGCCTGAAGGTGCGCCCGCTGGTGCTGCCCGATACATTTGTCGACCATGCCAAGCCGGAAAAGATGTATGCCGATGCCGGGCTGGACAGCGCCGGCATCGTGCGCACCGTGTTCGTGGCGCTGGGGCATACCGCGCAGGCCCAGCGCGCCTAGCTTTTAGACGCATTCCCGCGACGCCGACGCGATTCAACTTGGCTGCAAGATGCTAGTCTGAATCAATATCTCAAACGCTTGAATCAAATTACCGGCGAACAATCGTAACATGCTGTTTACGCTGCCGTTTGGCGATTTGCTTACCGTGTCCTTTGGCCGTTCTTCAACGCTGCCCTGCTAGAAGGCAACAGGCAGGGGAAAGCAGACCAATGAGATCGCTTTTGGGCGGCATCGCGCTTGCGGCCATCTTCGTCTTGTCGGCTACAGCCGAAACGCGCTACGACCGCAAACTCGAAGAGGCGGTGATGGGCGTCGTCGCCGGCAAGATCGGCGAAATCCGTGGCGGCTTCTCCTACAAGCAGGCGCCGCAATTCGTCGTCGTGCCCGATACCTTGCCGAAGGCGTCCAGTTCCGCTGACCGGCGCGCACACAGGTGTCCGGCGACAGCAGCGACGGTCTGACGCCGGCCGTCGAACGGCGGGTTTCGCGGACCATATTCTAAAGCATGATCCCGAAGAGACTCTAGAAACTAGAACCACATGTCCCGCACACAGCGACCATCTCTCGGCAAATCCTCGAATGTATCGAGACCCTCGAAATGGTCGATCGGGAGATCGGCGACGGCCTCGGGCGGCGCAAGCCTCACATTGACGGCGATGCGGTAGCGCCCAGCCGCCTCGGGATGCAAACCGCGCCAGGCCAGGACGCAAGCGCAGGTTGGGCAGAAGAGAATCTCAAGCGAAGGATGAGCCTTTCCGACGCGCCGATAGGCGCTTACGGGCCCGGCAAGGCGGATGCGTTCGTCGACATAGTCGTAAGCCCAGAGCGTGCCGTAGCGACGGCAAAGTGTGCAATTGCAGGCAGTGATCGAACCGGGATCGCCCTCCAGGGTCCAGTGGGCTGCGCCGCAGTGGCAGGTTCCCGTCAGCATGTTCCTCCTCCACGTTTCGACGGCTAAACGGCATCTCTTTCTTAGCATTGCGTCGGGTCTCGTGCGAGGCTCGACAAACAGCGCAGCGGCTTGATGCGCTCACCGCCTTTCCAACTATGCCTTGTCTGATCGCCAAATTCCTTGCCATCATCGTTGGCTTTCGCCATGAAGGCCGATGACTTCCCTTCCGCCAGCCAGCATACGCCAGCGGCTCGACGAATTGCTCGTCCAGCGCGGCCTGTTTGCCAGCCGCTCGCGTGCCCGCGACGCGGTCGAGCGCGGCACCGTGACGGTCGATGGCATCGTCGCCCTCAAGCCGGGCCAGGCCGTTCTGCCTGAGTGCAACATCGTCGTTGACGATCCGGCGCAAGGTTACGTGTCGCGCGCTGCACTGAAGCTGAAGGCTGGTCTCGACCATTTCGCCCTCGACCCCACCGGCAACGAAGCGCTCGATGTCGGCGCCTCGACCGGCGGCTTTACGCAGGTGCTGCTCGAACGCGGCGCGGCGCATGTCACGGCGATCGATGTCGGGCACGGCCAGATGCACTCCGACATTGCCGGCGATCCGCGCGTGACGGTAATTGAAGGCCTGAATGCGCGCGAACTATCGGCCGCCGATCTCGGCGGCCGTGTGCCGGATTTCATCGTCTCGGATGTCAGCTTCATATCGCTGAAACTGGCGCTGCCGCCGGCGCTTGCCTTGGCCAGGAATGGCGCAAAAGCTGTGTTTCTGGTCAAGCCGCAATTCGAGGCCGGCCGCGAGGCGATCGGCAAGGGCGGCCTGCTGAAGGACCCCTATGATGCGGCGCGCATTGCCGGCCTGATGCAGGACTGGCTCGATGCCATTCCCGGCTGGCGCTCGCTGGGGCTTCATCTGTCACCGATAGAGGGCGGCGACGGCAACCGCGAGTTCCTGCTCGGCGGCATCAAGGACGTCGAGACCCAGAGGCGATGAGCACCCGTTTCACGATCGCAAGGTTGGGCTCGCAGGGCGACGGCATCGCCGAGACGGAAACCGGCGAGGTTTTCATTCCGTTCGCGCTGTCGGGAGAGGTCGTCACCGCCGCGCGGGAGAAAGATCGCGCCACCTTGATGTCGGTCCTTGAGGCTTCGCCGTTGCGGGTCGATCCGCCGTGCCGGCATTTCGGCGCGTGCGGCGGCTGCGCCGTCCAGCATCTCGAGACTGAAGCCTATCACCGGTGGAAGCGCGAAAAGGTCGTGCATGCGCTGAAGAGCAAGGGCATCGCTTGCGATGTCGGGGCGCTGGTGCCGTGCGCGCCGCACACACGCCGCCGTGTCGTCTTCACCGCCCGGCGGAGCGAGGCGGGAATGCAGTTCGGCTTCGTTCGCGCGCTGTCATCCGAGATCATCTCGATCGAGGAATGCCCGATCTCGGCGCCGCAGATCGTCGCTGCGCTCGACCGTTTGAGGATGCTTGCCGGACTGATCTGCACCACGACCAAATCGTTCCACATGACGGTGACGGTGACCGGTTCCGGCCTCGATGTCGCGGTTCACGATTCCGGCAAGCTCGGCGAGAACCAGCGCCGCGTCGCTTCCAACTTCGTCATCGCCGAGCGGCTAGCCAGGCTGTCGGTCGACGGCGAGGTCATTATCGAACCAAACAAACCGGTCGTCCTGTTTGGTGGCGTCGCCGTCGCAGTGCCTCCGGGCGCTTTCCTGCAGGCGACCGAGGCTGCCGAACAGGCGATGGCCAACATTGTCGTCCAGCATTTCGCGCGCGCCAAAAAGGTCGCCGATCTCTTCGCCGGCTGCGGCAGCTTCGCGCTGCGCCTAGCCGCAAGATCGGAGGTTCATGCGGTGGAAGGCGATGCGGCAGCACTCGCGGCGCTCGACCGGGCATTCCGTTTCGCCAGCGGCCTGAAGCGGGTGACCGGCGAACGTCGCGACCTGTTCCGGAGGCCGCTGACATTCAAGGAGTTGAATGCCTTTGACGGCGTTGTCTTCGACCCGCCTCGCGCCGGCGCCGAGGACCAGTCGAAGCAGATCGCGCGCTCCGACGTGCCGCTCGTCGCCGCGGTGTCTTGCAATCCGGTAACGCTGGCGCGGGACCTACGCATCCTCATGGACGGCGGCTACGCCCTGAAGAGCGTGACGCCGATCGACCAGTTCCTGTGGTCGCCGCATGTCGAGGTCGTGGCGCTGTTGGAGAAGCCGAGACGAAGGCGCTAGCAGCCAGGGCCTGAAACGCGCACCAAAAAAGCACATTTTGAACGCACGTCGTTCAGACTGTGCTAGGGAATTGCCATGAGCACCGCAGCCTTCGAAATTTCGGCATGGCGCTTCGGCGAGGAGCGGGCGCGTTTCTCTCGCCAAGGCGGGTCGCTGAACTGCTAGGGGTTAATATGACAGAACTGGCGGGGCTGACCGGTCTCGCGCGCAACACGCTTGCCGCCAAGTCCGGTGCGCGCAAGGTCGACGCCGCATTGAGTCCCATCGTCCGTATCCTGGCGACGGCCGGCGAGATGGCCGGTGATGAACATCGTGCGGCGATCTGGTTCAAGCATCAGCCGATCCCCGGTTGGGCCGGAAAGACCGCCTACGATCTGGTTCGCGAAGGCAAGACGGACAAGGTGCTTGCCTATCTGGAGGCAGTCCGCTCCGGCATCTATGCCTGAAACCAGGCTGACCCTGTGGCGCGCTTTTGTGCCGCGCTGGGCCGCTGTGAGCTGCTATGCTTCTTGCACGCGTTCGTATCCGGCCGCCTTCGCGGCCCTGACGAACTTGCGGTCAAAAGTCGCGAAGCCAGCGCAGTGAGCGGACTTGCCCAGATGCAGCGCGTCAGCGAAATCCAACCCCTGTTCCGAGAGGTCGAGCGCGGACGACACGACCGCCCCGTCTTCCACCTCTACCGTGGGAAGCCCGCTAAACACCCGTAGCGTACGGGCGATTTCAAGCGGCGCAAAACCGTAGGCGCTGCGCAACACCCATTCGACTTCCAGCATCACCGTGACGGCGACAAAGACCGGCTGGCTATCGATCAGCGCCCGGGCGCGGGAAGACTGCGACGGGTGATCGCCCGTCAGGTAGCGGACGATCAGGTTGGTATCAATTGCGAGCATGGCGCCGCCGCGCTTCGGCGAGCACGCCCGCGTCCATTTCTTCCAACGTCTTCGGCCTGCCGCTATAGCGCAGCGATCCAAACACGTCCTCTGGCCGCGTCTCGGCGAAGACTGGCGCAGGCTTCAGTAGCACGCCCTCCGGGGTATCCTCGACCAGAAGGCGTGTGCCGGCATGCCATTCCCTCCGTTTCCGGATCGCGCTGGGCAGGATGACCTGTCCCTTGGTCGAGACCGTAGTTACGAGCTTCTCTGCGGCAGCCATCTCGGCACGTCCTTAGGTGTAAGACGAATGTAAGATAGTCGAAGCTCTCGGCAAATTCAAGGCGCAAGCTACTCCTACTTAAAGCGATGACAAGGCAGTGGGCGGCGGGGATTGGTTGTTCCGGAGCGGCGATAATTCGGCGTCAACTCCATCAAACCCTGGTGCCGCCGACTGTCATCTGGTTCATCCTGAGATGCGGCTGGCCGACGCCGACCGGCACGCCCTGTCCGGCCTTGCCGCACATGCCGATGCCGGTGTCGAGCTTCATGTCGTTGCCGATCATCGCCACACGATGCATGGCATCCGGCCCGTTGCCGATCAGCATGGCGCCCTTGATCGGTTGCGTCACCTTGCCGTTCTCGATCATGTAGGCTTCGGTGCAGCCGAACACGAACTTGCCCGAAGTGATGTCTACCTGGCCGCCACCGAACGACACGGCATAGATGCCGTTCTTGACCGAGGCGATGATCTCGTCCGGCTCCATGTCGCCTGCTGTCATGTAGGTGTTGGTCATGCGCGGCATCGGTTCGTGCGCATAACCTTGGCGTCGCCCGTTGCCGGTGGCTTTCATGCCCATTAGCCGGGCGTTCTGACGATCCTGCATGTAGCCGACCAGCTTGCCATCGTCGATCAGCACGTTATGGGCCGATGGCGTGCCCTCATCATCGACGGTAAGCGAGCCACGCCGCTCGGGCATGGTGCCGTCGTCAACGACGGTGACGCCTTTCGCTGCCACCTGCTGGCCAAGCAGGCCGGCAAAGGCCGACGTCTTCTTGCGGTTGAAATCGCCCTCCAGCCCGTGGCCGACCGCCTCGTGCAACATGACGCCCGGCCAGCCGCTCGACAGCACGATGTCGAAAGTGCCGGCAGGTGCTGGAACCGCTTCGAGATTGACCAGCGCTTGCCGCAATGCCTCCTTGGCCGCGTGCCGCCAGCTGTCCTCGATCAGGAATTCACCAAAATCCTTGCGGCCTCCCATGCCGTAGGAGCCGCTCTCCTGGCGGTCGCCGTCGCCGACCACCACCGACACGTTGATCCTGACCAGCGGACGGATGTCGCGCACCATCTGGCCGTCGGCGCGCACGATCTCGACATGCTGCCAGGAGGCGGCGAGCGACGCCGTCACCTGCCTGACGCGCGGATCCTCGGCCCGCAGCCATGCATCGATTTCCTGAAGCAGCTTGGCCTTGGCCTCGAAGGAAGGCGAGGGGATAGGGTTTCCGTCGCCGTAGAGATGGCGGTTGGTGCGGGCAGGCGCTGCGGCAAGCGTACCGGAATAGCCGCTCTTCACCGTCGAAACGGCATCGGCGGCGCGCAGCAGCGAGGCTGCGGAGAGATCGCTGGAATGGGCGTAGCCGCTGGCTTCGCCGGCGACGGCGCGCAGGCCGAAACCCTGGTCGGTGTTGAAATTCGCGGTCTTCAGCTTGCCATTGTCGAACATCAGCGATTCGCTTTCGCTATATTCGAGAAACAGTTCGCCGTCGTCGGCGCCGTTAATAGTCTCGGCAACGATTTGCTTGATGCGATCGTCGGAAATGTCAAATTGGCCGATCAGGCTGTTCATGGCAGGTCCATTCGCAGGAGGATTGTTTCCCACGATGTAGGCGCGAAGGCCCGCACAGACAATCTGAAATGAGATTTGCCGTGACCTCGGCCGGTCAACATCACTGGATCATGCTACAAGACCCAGTCTCAAGGCAGGGCGGCGAAGCCGTCGGCGAAACCCTTGAGGTCGACGGGAATGCCGATGCCCTCTTCCGGCGTCTGGAAGACGATGAAGGTGGCGGACGTACCGGTCTTCAGCGTGTCGAGCAGCGGCTTTTCCAGGATGACCTCGGCATAGCAGCCGTCCTGGAAACAGCGCACGAAATAGGCGCGGCCGATATCCTTGCCGTCGACATTGAGGCCGAGGCCGTTGGGCAACAGGACGCCGAGCGGCGCCAGCACACGCAGGATTTCGGCCTTGTTGTCGGCTGTGCGCAGCACGACAACGGAAAGACCCATTTCCGGACGGTCCTCGGCGACGACGTTCTGCATCATCACGCATTGTTCGGATGTAGCACCGGCGGGCGTATCGCAGATGATCGACCACGCCCCATGCGTTGACTTCACCGTGCCGCTTGGCTGCGCGGCATTGGCCAGGCCGGCGCCGGACAAGGCTATTGCGGCGGCAACAAAGATGACCTTCGCCAAGGTTCTCGAAAGCCAAGGGTTCATGACGGCTCCATTGCGAATCACGGCACTTTAAGCCGCACTAAACCCAAGTAAAGGACGAGACCCCAGCGATCTGCCCCGACACAGGCGACAATGCGCTTTTCAGTGCCAATTTCGCCCTAATTGCGACGGCTCCGCACGCCGCGCGGCTCATTCTACCCGGATGCCGCTCCGGTGATTCGCGGCAAGCAGTCACCGCACGAAGCCACAGCCGCGCTTGCGCGCAAAAATGCCGCACGGGTTCCGGCGCTCCTTTCTTGCGGAGGCAAATAGAGTATGGTTTGAACCAGCCTTGAATTGTCCGGGATTCCCGTCCCGGCATTGTTCGACATTCTTGCGGTCCGATCGCGAGGAACTGGGAGATGACGAGGGCGATGAGAAAATTCCTGGCAACCGCCAAAATCGTAGCTAGTGCCGCCGCCACGTTGTTTGCCGCTGCATCCGCTCATGCAGCCCAGCCCCAACCTTGGGAAACCAGTTTTCAGCCTCCGGCAACCGACATTATGCGGCAGATCGAGTGGTTCGGGAACTACTCTTTCGCGTTCATCATTGTGATCACCGCCTTGGTGCTTTTCCTGATCGCCTACTGCATTTTGCGGTTCCGGGCGAGCGTCAACCCGACGCCGTCGCGCACCAGCCACAACACGCTGATCGAGGTCATCTGGACTGTCGGTCCCGTGGTCATCCTGCTCTGTCTCGCCATTCCCTCGTTCCAGCTGCTGACCGCGCAATACACGCCGCCGGAAGAAGCCAAGCTGACCGTCAAGGCGACCGGCAATCAGTGGAACTGGGACTACGAATACCAGGTCGACAACACGCTTTCCTTTAATTCCGCGATCCTTCAGGATGCCGACAGGGCTGCTGCCGGCAAGGAAGATCGCGCCGAGTATCCGCGCCTGCTCGCCGTCGACAATGAGATGGTGGTGCCGGTCAGCACCATGACCCGCGTGCTGGTGACGGCGACCGACGTCATTCACGCCTTTGCCATGCCGTCCTTCGGCATCAAGACCGACGCGGTGCCGGGCCGCATCAACGAGGTCTGGTTCAAGGCCGACAAGGAAGGCCTCTATTACGGCCAGTGCTCGGAACTCTGCGGCAAGGACCACGCCTTCATGCCGATCGCCATTCGCGTCGTCTCCGATGCACAATACAAGACCTGGCTGGCGGCAGCCAAAACCGACCTTCCCGGCGCCAACAAGGCGCTGATGGCCGAGGTCGATGGCACGAACAAGGTAGCGGCCGCCGGCAATTGATGCCGCGACCAGAAAAGATTCAGGGAACGGAGCCGACCATGGCGCACGCTGCAGCTCACGACGACCACGACCACAAGCCGTATCATGGCTGGGTCCGGTGGGTGTATTCGACCAACCACAAGGACATCGGTACGCTTTATCTGATCTTCGCGATCATGGCGGGCTGCATCGGTGGCGCCTTGTCGGTCGTCATGCGCATGGAATTGCAGGAGCCGGGCATCCAGATATTCACTGGCCTGGCGCAGATGGTCTACGGCATGAATGGCGACGCCGCCATCGACGGGGGCAAGAGCATGTACAATGCTTTCACCACCGCGCATGCGCTGATCATGATCTTCTTCATGGTGATGCCGGCGCTGATCGGCGGCTTTGCCAACTGGATGGTGCCGATCATGATCGGCGCGCCGGATATGGCCTTCCCGCGCATGAACAACGTCTCGTTCTGGCTGCTGCCGCCGGCTTTCATCCTGCTGATTTTCTCGGCCTTCGTTCCGAGTGCGCCCGGCGCCTACGGCGTCGGCGGCGGCTGGACGCTTTATCCGCCTCTGTCGACATCGGGCCAGCCCGGACCGGCCATGGACCTGGCGATTCTGTCAATCCACATCGCCGGCGCCTCCTCGATTCTTGGCGCCATCAACTTCATCACCACCATCTTCAACATGCGCGCGCCCGGCATGACCATGCACAAGATGCCGCTGTTCGCCTGGTCGGTGCTGATTACCGCCTTCCTGCTGCTGCTGTCGTTGCCGGTGCTGGCCGGCGGCATCACCATGCTTTTGACCGACCGCAATTTCGGCACCACCTTCTTCGCCCCGGACGGCGGCGGCGATCCGATCCTGTTCCAGCACCTGTTCTGGTTCTTCGGCCATCCGGAGGTCTACATTCTGATCCTGCCGGGTTTCGGTATCATCAGCCATATCATCTCGACCTTTTCGAGGAAGCCGGTGTTTGGCTATCTCGGCATGGCCTATGCGATGGTTGCCATCGGCGCGGTGGGCTTCATCGTCTGGGCCCACCACATGTACACGACGGGCCTGTCGCTCGACACCCAGCGCTATTTCGTCTTCGCCACCATGGTCATCGCGGTGCCGACGGGTGTGAAGATCTTCTCGTGGATCGCCACTATGTGGGGCGGGTCGATTTCGCTCAAGACCCCGATGCTGTGGGCGATCGGCTTCATCTTCCTGTTCACTGTTGGCGGCGTCACCGGTGTGCAGCTGGCCAATGCCGGCCTCGACCGCCCGCTGCACGACACCTATTTCGTGGTCGCGCACTTCCACTACGTGCTGTCGCTGGGCGCGGTCTTCGCCATCTTCGCCGGCTGGTACTACTGGTTCCCGAAGATGACCGGCTACATGTATTCGCCGGTGATCGCCAACACCCACTTCTGGGTCACTTTCGTCGGCGTCAACCTGGTCTTTTTCCCGCAGCACTTCCTCGGTCTCTCCGGTATGCCACGTCGTTATATCGACTATCCGGATGCCTTCGCCGGCTGGAATATGGTGTCGTCCTACGGCTCGTACATCTCGGCTGTCGGCGTCGTCATCTTCCTGTTCGGCGTCTTCGAGGCGTTCCAGAAGAAGCGGGTCGCCGGCGCCAATCCTTGGGGCGAGGGTGCGACTACGCTGGAATGGCAGCTGCCTTCGCCGCCGCCGTTCCACCAGTGGGAACAGTTGCCGAAGATCAAGTAGGCGGTTGCCTCCTTAATACGGAACCGCCGGCCGGCCGGCGGTTTTGGCCAACGGAATGATGGACTTTAAGTACGCATGGCCCTTGCCGAAGACAGACTGATTGACGAGCCGGGCTTCCGCATGTCGGAAGCGACGGCGGGCGATTTCTTCGCCCTGCTGAAGCCGCGCGTCATGTCGCTGGTAGTGTTCACCGCGTTTGTCGGCATGGTCGCCGCCCCGGTGACCATCAATCCGCTGCTGGCGGTGATCGCGATCCTGGCTATTGCCATCGGCGCCGGCGCCTCCGGTGCGCTCAACATGTGGTATGACGCAGATATCGATGCGGTGATGACGCGCACCGCCGGCCGTCCCGTGCCGGCCGGCCGCATCCGGCCAGGCGAGGCATTGAGTTTCGGGCTGGTGCTGTCGGTTCTGTCGGTGATGACGCTCGGCGTGCTGGTCAACTGGTTGGCAGCATCGCTTCTGGCCTTCACCATCTTTTTCTATGCCGTCATCTATACGATGTGGCTGAAGCGCTGGACGCCGCAGAACATCGTCATCGGCGGGGCTGCCGGTGCCATTCCGCCAGTCATCGGCTGGGCGGCGGTAACCGGATCGGTCAGCCTCGAAAGCTTGGTGCTGTTCCTGGTCATCTTCCTGTGGACGCCGCCACATTTCTGGGCGCTCGCGCTGTTCAAGTCGGAGGACTATGCGAAGGCAGGCATTCCGATGATGCCGAATGTCGCCGGCCAGGCCTCGACCAGACGCCAGATCTTTGCCTATGCGCTGGTCCTCGCGCCGGTTGGCGTGCTGCCCTGGGTTCTCGGGTTCACCACGCCGGTCTATGGCATCCTTGCATTGCTGCTCGGCGCCGGCTTCGTCTGGTATGCGTGGAAGGTGCTGCAAATGGCCGATGACGACCGGGCGATGAAGCCGGCCAAGGCCTTGTTCGGCTATTCGCTGCTCTATCTCTTCGCCATCTTCGCCGCCTACCTTGGCGATTGTGTCGTCTCGCGCGCGCTGACCATTGGTGGAGCATGAGCATGGCCGAAAAGAAGCTTGAACTGGTCACGCTGACCGAACGTCAGCAGAAGGCCCGCCGCAATCGCTCGGCCGCAATCGGTTTCGCGCTGGCGGCGCTGGTCGTCATATTCTACGTCGCGAGCATCGTGAAATTTGGTCACAGTTTCCCCGGCTCGATGTGAGCTCACAATGACCAGGCAAACAGTCACCGATCCTACGAAGAAAAACACGAACCGCGTCGTCGCTGGCGTCTGCATCGCGTTTTTCGGCGGCATGATCGGCATGGCCTACGCCGCGGTACCACTCTATGCGATGTTCTGCCAGGCGACAGGCTACGGCGGCACCGTCAAACGGGCGACCCAGCAATATGCCGATCGGGTGCTCGATCGCGACATCACCATCCGCTTCGACGCCAACACCGCCGGCGTTCCCTGGCAATTCCAGCCGGTCGCCCGCTCGATCACCATCAAGATCGGCGAAACCGCCGAGGCGCATTTCAGCGCGACCAACAAATTCAACCGTCCCATCACTGGACGCGCCACCTTCAACGTGCAGCCGGAACTGGCCGGACCTTACTTCAACAAGGTCGAGTGTTTCTGCTTCACCGACACGACGCTGAAGCCGGGCGAGACACTGGACATGCCGGTCGTCTTCTATGTCGATCCCGACATCGTCAACGCGCCGGAATTGAAGGATCTGACGACGATTACCCTGTCCTACACGATGTTCCCGGTCGACAAGACCAAGCCGGTCGCATCATCGGTGCCGGCCGACGGCCGCCGCAACAAGATTTCAGATACCGAAGCAAGCCTCGGGGGTTGATATGGCAGACGCACACGCAAAACCACAACATGACTACCACCTTGTCGACCCGAGCCCGTGGCCTTTCCTGGGCTCCGTCGGGGCGCTGGTGACCGCGTTCGGCGGCGTCTGTTACATGCAATACCTCAAGGGCGGCGATTTCCCGATCTTCGGTTTCAATGTCGCCAATCCATGGCTGTTCTTCATCGGCCTGCTGATCGTCATCTACACGATGTTCGCCTGGTGGTCGGATACGATCAAGGAAGCGCATGAGGGACACCACACCCGTGTCGTGTCGCTGCATCTGCGCTACGGCATGATCATGTTCATCGCCTCCGAGGTGATGTTCTTCGTCGCCTGGTTCTGGGCCTTCTTCGACGCCAGCCTGTTTCCGGGCGAGGTCCATCAATACGCCCGTACCGCCTTCACCGGCGGCGTCTGGCCACCCAAGGGCCTCGAAGTTCTCGACCCTTTCCATCTGCCGCTCTACAACACCGTCATCCTGCTTCTGTCAGGTACCACGGTGACCTGGGCGCACCACTCGCTCATCCACGGCGACCGCAAGGGCCTGATCAATGGCTTGGTGCTGACCGTCGGCCTCGGCATGCTGTTCACCATGGTGCAGGCCTACGAGTACATGCACGCGCCGTTCGGCTTCAGGGATTCGATCTACGGCGCCACCTTCTTCATGGCGACCGGCTTCCATGGTTTCCACGTCATCATCGGCACGATCTTCCTGTTGGTCTGCCTGATCCGCGCCATGAAGGGCGACTTCACGCCCAAGCAGCATTTCGGCTTCGAGGCCGCCGCCTGGTATTGGCACTTCGTCGACGTGGTGTGGCTGTTCCTGTTTGCCTCGATCTACGTCTGGGCATCGAACGGCGCGATGATCGAACCGCACTGAGATCGAGCTGAGGAAATCGACAAGGCGGCTGCGGCGACGTGGCCGCCTTATCTTTTGCGGCAAATGCTCCTAGGATGGACCTCATGAGCGACGACAAGGCGATCTGGCCACCAATCGATCCGATCTCGGCCGGCTTGCATGGCCGCTGCCCCCGCTGTGGCGAGGGCAAGCTGTTCTCCGGGTTCCTCACGGTCGATGATCGCTGCTCCAATTGCGGCCTCGATTATTCCTTCGCCGATGCCGGCGACGGGCCGGCGGTGTTCGTTATCCTGATCATCGGCTTTATCGTCGTCGGCCTGGCGTTGTGGATGGAGGTGACGCTCAATCCGCCGCTCTGGCTGCATCTGCTGCTGTGGATTCCGCTGACGCTGGTGCTTTGCCTGGCGGCGCTCCGGCTGATCAAGGGCGTGCTGCTGACGCTGCAATACCGCAACAAGGCGGCCGAGGGCCGGCTGGACCGCGGCGAATGAGCGAGGCATCCGGTTCGGTGGCCGGCCGGTCGCGGCCGAAGCGCGCATTGGCACTCGGCCTGGGTATCGTCGTGTTTTTGATCCTGCTGGCGCTCGGCACCTGGCAGGTTCAGCGCCTGCACTGGAAAGAGGGCCTTGTCCAGACGATAGACCAGCGCACGCATTCGGCGCCTGTGCCATTGGCCGAGCTCGAAAAGCGGTTTGCTGCCGCCGGAGACGTGGACTACACGCCGGTGATAGTGACCGGCACTTTCCTGCATCAAGACGAGCGGCATTTCCTCGCCACCTGGGAAGGCCAGTCCGGTTTCAACGTCTTCACGCCGCTTCAGCTCGACGATGGCCGTTTCGTGCTGATCAACCGCGGCTTCGTGCCTTACGATTTCAAGGACCCGACCAAGCGGCCGCAGGGGCAGGTAACGGGCAAAGTGACGGTGACGGGGCTCGCCCGCAACCCGCTGCCGGCCAAGCCCTCGATGATGCTTCCCGACAATGATCCGCAGAAGAATATCTTCTACTGGAAAGATCGTGACGCGATGGCCTCGAGCGCTGGCCTGCCGACAGGTGCGGCGCTGGTGCCGATCTTCATCGATGCGAACGCCACGCCCAACCCCGGCGGGCTGCCAGTTGGCGGTGTCACCGTCATCGACCTGCCGAACAGCCATCTGCAATATGCGATAACCTGGTACGGCCTTGCCGCCGCCCTTGCCGGCGTCCTGATCTCCTGGCTCCGCCGCCCGGCGAAAGACCAATGATCGCCGCCACTACCCTTGACAGGGCAGGGCCGCGCACCTCATTTCGCGCCTTGAGCTCAGAAGTCATAGTCCGATCAACCGGCCTACAATCAGCGTAAGATGCAATCATGCTTCACACAAAGCCGCCGCTGACCATCCGGCTCTGCCAGCCCCGCGGTTTCTGTGCGGGCGTTGACCGTGCCATCCAGATCGTCGTGCTGGCGCTGAAGAAATACGGCGCGCCGGTCTATGTCCGCCACGAGATCGTGCACAACCGCTACGTCGTCGAAGGGCTGCAAAGCCTCGGCGCGGTGTTCATCGAGGAGCTCTCCGAGATCCCGCCCGAGCATCGCCAGAGCCCGGTCGTCTTTTCGGCGCATGGCGTGCCGAAATCGGTGCCGGCCGACGCCCAGTCCCGCAACCTGTTCTATCTCGACGCGACTTGCCCGCTGGTCTCGAAAGTCCATAAGCAGGCGATGCGCCATCAGCGGCTTGGCCGCCACGTGCTCTTGATCGGCCATGCCGGGCATCCGGAGGTGATCGGCACAATGGGCCAGTTGCGGGACGGCGCGGTCACTCTGATCGAGACCGAGGCCGACGCCGCAAGCTTCGTGCCTGCAGACCCGCAAGCGCTCGGCTTCGTCACCCAGACGACGCTGTCGGTCGAGGACACCGCCGGTATCATCCGCGCCCTGCAGCAGCGTTTTCCCGAGCTGCACGCGCCGGCGGCGGAATCGATCTGTTATGCCACCACCAATCGCCAGGAAGCGGTCAAGGAAACAGCGGCCGGCGCCGATCTCTTCCTGGTTGTCGGCGCACCTAACTCCTCCAACTCGCGGCGCCTGGTCGAAGTGGCCGAGCGCGCCGGCGCCTCGATGTCGCTTCTCGTGCAGCGCGCCTCCGAAATTCCGTGGAATGAGATTGCCGGCATTTCGACGCTCGGCCTGTCGGCGGGCGCCTCGGCGCCGGAGATCATCGTCGACGAGATCGTCGATGCGTTCAGGCAGCGCTTCGACGTGACCATCGAGCTGGCCGTGACGGCGACGGAGACGGAGGACTTTCCGGTGATGCGGGTGTTGCGCGATGTCGAACTGACGGCTGCCGACATGGCCTTCGTCAACGGGGCCGCGTAGCAACGATGGCGGTCTACACCGACGTCAACGAGGGCGAGCTCGGCGCATTCCTCAGGAACTATCCGGTCGGCGACCTCTTGTCCTACAAGGGCATCGCCGAAGGCACCGAAAACTCGAATTTTCTTCTGCACACCAGCAGCGGCTCCTACATCCTGACGCTTTACGAGAAGCGCGTCGACAAGGCTGACCTGCCGTTCTTTCTCGGCCTTATGGCCCACCTCGCCAGAAAGGGCATTTCGTGCCCGCTCCCGGTCACCGCACATGATGGCGGTGTGATCGGAACACTTGCCGGCCGGCCGGCGGTCATCATCACCTTTCTCGAAGGCCTGTCGCTGCGGCGGCCGACGGCTGCGCATTGCGGCGAGGTCGGCAAGGCGCTGGCGGCACTGCATCTCGCCGGCGCGGATTTTCCGATGACCCGCCCCAACGCCCTTGCCATCGATGGCTGGCGCAAGCTGTGGAATGCCGCCCGCGCCCGCGCCGACGAGGTCGAGCCGGGACTGGCGGCCGAGGTCGATGCCGATTTCGCCGATTTCGAGCGGAACTGGCCGAACGGTCTGCCGCAGGGCATCATCCATGCCGATCTTTTCCCGGACAATGTGTTCTTCCTCGGCGAGAAACTGTCCGGGCTGATCGACTTCTACTTCGCCTGCAACGACCTCTATGCCTATGACGTTGCCACGTGCCTCAACGCCTGGTGCTTCGAGAAGGATTTTTCTTTCAATCTGACCAAGGGCACGGCGTTGCTTGCCGGCTACCAAAGCGTGCGGCCGTTGAGCAGTGACGAGAAAGCTGCGCTGCCGATGCTGGCGCGCGGTTCGGCGCTGCGCTTCATGCTGACCCGGCTCTATGACTGGCTGACGGTCCCGGACGGCGGGCTGGTGATGAAACGCGACCCGACCGAGTATATCCGCCGGATGCGCTTCCACCGGGCGATCAACTCTCCTTCCGAATATGGACTGACATGACCAAGCGCGTTGAAATCTTCACCGATGGTGCCTGTTCGGGCAATCCCGGGCCTGGCGGCTGGGGCGCAATCCTGCGCTTCAACGGCGCAATCAAGGAGCTCCATGGTGGCGAGGCTGCCACCACCAACAACCGTATGGAACTGTTGGCGGCCATCTCGGCGCTTAATGCGCTCAAGGAGCCCTGCGCCGTCGATCTTTATACCGACAGCAACTATGTCAAGGACGGTATTTTCAGCTGGATCGACGGCTGGAAGCGCAACGGCTGGAAGACGGCCGCCAGGCAGCCGGTGAAGAATGCCGAGCTGTGGCAGCAGCTCGACGCGGCGCGTAACCGCCATCAGGTCACCTGGCATTGGGTCAAGGGCCATGCCGGCCATCCTGAGAACGAGCGCGCCGACGAATTGGCGCGGCTCGGCATGGCGCCTTTCAAGAAAGGCCTCGTCAAGACTGCGGCGCCAGAACCAGGTTCGCAGTCAAAGCAGCCGGCGGCCACAAAGGCGCGGCGCTCGACGCAAAGCTATTGAATTCCGGCTGCGGGTCCGCTCTCTGGCAGGAAGAGCTGTTATCATGCCGATTGCATACTACATCACGCATCCCCAGGTTCAGGTCGATGCCAACGTTCCAGTGCCGGAGTGGGGACTGTCCGACATCGGGCGAGCGAGAACATCTGCAATGCTCGATCAGCCGTGGGTTGGGTCGATCCGGCGGATCGTGTCGTCGGGTGAACGCAAGGCGATAGAAACCGCCGGGATACTCGGAAGGCATCTCCGCCTTGCAGTCGAGGTGAGGGAACGGATGCATGAGAATGACCGATCGGCAACCGGTTTCCTGCCGCCATCGGAGTTCGAGGCGGTCGCCGACCAATTCTTCGCCAATCCAAACAGCAGCATTCGTGGATGGGAGCGAGCTATCGAAGCCCAGCGTCGTATTCTAAGCGAGGTAGACACTGTGCTACGCACCGACGCCGCCGTCGACGTTGCTTTCATAGGTCACGGAGGTGTCGGAACGCTCCTGCTGCTCTCTTTGAGCGGTCGGGAAATCAGCCGCGAGGCGGATCAGCCAGCGGGCGGTGGGAACTACTTCGCATACGATATCAGCGCGCGTCGCGTTATCCATGGATGGCAGCCGATCGACAGGCCGACGCAGCGCCGCGACGGTTAATTACCTATCGGATCAGCAGGGCGGTGCCGAACAGTCCGATGGCAAACACCGTATGCGACACAAGATTGAGGGCGCGGACCTGCATCGGATTGGGGCGCTTCGAAGCGGCCCAGCCGGCGCCCATGCCGGGCGCCAGCAGAAACCATCCGGCGCCGACGGTGACGATACCGAGCATAAAAGCCGGCAGGAAGGTCGGCGCGGTGAGCCAGGCCGTTCCGGCCAGCACGACCAGTATGATGCCGTAGACGATGCCGACAGCATAATGAAAGGCCCAGCCAAGTACTGATTCATGCGGGTAGGGCGAGGCCTCGCCAATGTCGTCATGGAAGACCTCGCCTTCCCTGAGATGCCAGACCCAGCGGCCGACCAGCCCCCAGTTCGGCCGCGGTTGAGCAAACGCCTTGCTCAGGAAAATCGCCCAGACATCCATAAGCGCGGTTGCGCCGATGCCGATCGCGACGCTGCGCCAGACGATGTCAGACATAATCGAGGTCCCCAAAAGCAAGCAGTCCCGAAGAGCCGACGCATGGTCCCGAAAACCGGGTCGGCTTTCGGAAGGATCATGCGCCGATGCAAAAGTCAGCGTCCTTTGGACGTTGAGCGCTCGAAGGCGCCCTTTGCCGTGCCTGGCCTAGGCTGTCGCCAGGACGGAAAGCTGTCCGAGAATGTGAGCCGCACCGGATTCGTCGACGCCGGGCTTTGTCTCGACATTGAGTGCGGTGACCTTGCCGTCATCGACGATCATCGAAAAACGCTTCGAGCGTAGCCCCATGCCGCCGCTGGAGAGGTCGGCGTCGAGGCCGACCGATTTGGCGAAATCGCCATTGCCATCGGCAAGATAAAGGATTTTGCCTTCACCGCCGCTGAAGCGGGCCCAAGCCCCCATGACGTGAACATCGTTGACCGAGACAACGGCGATAGTGTCGACGCCGCGCGCCAGGATGGCGTCGTAATTGTCCAGGTAGCCGGGCAGATGATTGTTGCTGCAGGTCGGCGTGAAGGCGCCTGGAACGCCAAACAGCACGACCTTCTTTCCTGAGAATATCTCGCCCGTCGTGATCGGCCTTGCACCGTCGGCGGTCATTGTCTTGAAGGTCGCATCGGGCAGTTTGTCGCCAACGGAGATCGTCATGATGGTCCTCGCTTGGAAATGGAAGGGAGCTCCTTGCGATAGCGAATTAAGGCGCGCCCGGCAACCGTCCAGACGTTGGCATCACGGGAATGGCAACAGGCCTTCGACCGCGCCTGCGGCACTTGTCAGTGTGTAGTGCAGGCCGCCATCGGTTGGCGTTGTCGACGGCCTGTCGAGGATCGGTACAGTAAAGATCAGCTTGCCATCCTTTTCGCTGCGTGCCGGGGCACCGAACATGTAGTCGCGTTCGCCGGCAACGAAGAAGTCGGCGCCCTCGGGGCTGCCCGGAAAGCTCGCTTCGACAATCAGCGTTTCGTGGTCGCCCGGCAGTACGTTTATGCCGAAATCGGGCGTTGCCGTGGCGGGCAGGGTTGCAAGGCCCGCCTTGACCAGTGCCGCATCCTCGGCGTTGTCGGGATCGGCGCCGGGATCGACGGTCAGCCTTGTCTGCACCGGGATGCAGATGGTTTCGCAAATGCCGAGGAAGATGTCCGCATCGATGACGGCCGGTTGGCCGGGCGCTGCAAGCGTGAACGTCACCGGCAACGAAACCGGGTGGTCGTAGCCGGCCCATTTGCCATAGCCGTCATCGTGGCGCTGCGGCGGCGGAAACGAAAGCGTCGCGTCGGCAATGTTGGTGCTGGCCGAGACGTCGATCTGTGGCGGCACGCCCGCATCGCCCGGATCGCGCCAATAGGTTTTCCAGCCGGGCTTCAGCGCAATGTCGAGGACGCCCTGGAGACGTCCGGCCTCGTCGGCTTTGCCGCTTGTTACCAGCCGCACCCTGCCGCCTTCGCTGTTGTACCAGGCCGACGAGGAGGCTGAGGCGGGGAAGCCGGTCGCCGATCCAATGGCCACACCAAGCAGCAGGATTTTCAAGCTTTGCATGGCGATGATTTGATCGTCCGTTGATGGCCGCGCAATGATTTCATGACGCCGCCGGCATCATATTTGCGTGACCTTCGGCTTTTGAGCCTGATCAAATCGGGCGCCGCCCATCTTTTCGACGCCCCGGAAACGCGTTACGCTGTGGCCATGGATTTGTTGCGCCATAAAAGGACGGCCGCAGGACCCGGCTTTCTCGACGATCAGTTCCTGATTGCCATGCCCGGCATGAAGGACGACCGCTTCACGCGCTCCGTCATCTACATTTGCGCGCACAGCGACGAAGGCGCGATGGGGCTGATCATCAACCAGACGCAGCAGATGCTGTTTCCGGACCTGCTCGTGCAACTTGGCATCATGAACGAGCTGGAGGCAATTCGCCTGCCGCCGCCGGCGCGCGACTTCGTCGTGCGCAATGGCGGACCGGTGGATCGCAGCCGCGGCTTCGTTCTGCATTCGGGCGACTACCGGGTGGAATCCTCGCTCGCCGTGTCCGATGATGTCTGTCTCACCGCGACCGTCGACATATTGCGCGCCATCTCCTCCGGCCGCGGACCCCGGCGGGCTCTGATGGCGCTCGGCTATGCCGGCTGGGGTGCAGGCCAGCTTGAAAACGAGATCGTCGAGAATGGCTGGCTGACTTGCCCGGCAAGTGCCGAGCTTCTGTTCGACGCCGACATCGATCGCAAATATGACCGGATCCTCGCCTCGATCGGCATCGATCTCGCGCATCTCAGCCTGGCTGCCGGTCACGCCTGAGCCTCATCACGTCCCCGAAACTTGTCACGCTTGAGTGAGCGGATACTGTTCCTTCAGCGTCTTCAGCACCTGGTCGCCCGGCATCGGCGCGCCGAACATGAAGCTCTGCACGTATTCGCAGCCCATCTGCCGCAACTCCAGCGCATCGCTCTCGTCCGAAATGCCTTCGGCGACAACCGACAGGCCGAGTTCATGCGCCATGTTGACCATGGATTTGAGCAGCACCGCACGTTTCGGCGTCGCGTCGTCGACGAAGCTCTTGTCGATCTTGATAGTGTCGAACGGAAAGCGCGTCAGATAGGCCAGCGATGAATAGCCGGTGCCGAAATCATCCAGCGACAGGCCGATGCCAAGCTGCTTCAACTTGGTCAGCACATGGGCGGTCTGCTCGGGATTGTCCATCACCAGCGATTCGGTGAGTTCGAGCCGGAAGCAGCGCGGTTTCAGGTTGGCTCGCGCGATCACCGAGCGGACGTCGCTGACCAGGTCGCGGCGGATGAGCTGGCGGCTGGACAGATTGACCGAGACCGACAGCGGCGCATCGCCGATCTGCTTTTGCCATCCCGCCAGGTCTTCGGCAGCCTGCTGCATGGCAAACAGCCCAAGCTGCACGATGAGGCCGCAGTTTTCGGCAACCGGAATGAAATCCGCCGGCGGGATCATGCCGCGCCGCGGATGGTCCCAGCGCAGCAGCGCTTCGAAGCCTGCGACGCTGCCGTCCTCCAGCCGCACGATCGGCTGGTAGGCAAGCGTGAATTCGCGTCGTTCGATGGCGCGGCGCAGATCGGACTCGAACTGCAGCCGGTCGGTGCCGACGGTGCGGAAGGCGGGACGGAACGGCTCGATCCGGTCGCCGCCGAAGCGCTTGGCCTGATGCATGGCAAGCTCGGCATCCTTGACCATGTCCTCGGCCGAGGTCTGCGTGGCGGTCCAGGTGATCAGCCCGATCGAGGCCGTCAGCACGATCTCGCGCTTGGCGAAGGTGATCGGGTTGTTGATGGCGTGCTTGATGGCATCGGCAATGGCCGCGATGCGGGCCGGATCCTGCTCCGACAAAAGCATCAGCGCGAACTGGTCGCCGGCAAAGCGCGACAGCGAATCCTTCGGCTTGAGCAGTCGGTGCAGCCGCCGCGCGATAGTCAAAAGGATGGTATCGCCGGCCGAGATGCCGAGCCCGTCATTGACCTGCTTGAACCGGTCTATGTCGATGACGAAGACGGTCGGGCGCACCTTCTCTTCGGTGCGGGCAATCGAAATGATCGCCTCCAGCCGGTTCATGAACAGCTCGCGGTTGGGCAGGCCGGTCAGATTGTCGTGCACGGCGTCATGCAGCAGCCGTTCCTCGGATTTCTTCTGCTCCGTCACGTCGACCATGGTGCCGACGCAGCGGATGACCTCGCCGTCCGAGCCGATCACCGGCCGGGCGCGCAACGAAAACCAGTGATAGTGCCCGTCGGCGCCGCGCAGGCGAAAGTTTTGCGACACCCGGCCGCGCCGGTGCTCGAGCACCACGTCGAGTGTCGTGCGAAACGTGTCGCGGTCGTCGGCATGCAGCACCGGCAGCCAGTTGCGGGCAGGGCCGCCGAGGCTGTTGGGGGCAAGACCGAGCTGAATGCTGACGTCGGGACGAGTGACGACGCGGTCGCGCAGCACGTCCCAGTCCCACACAGTATCGCCCGATCCGGCAACCGCCAGCGCCTGCCGCTCAAGGTCGGAGAACAGGCCCTGATGCAGCGCGCCGCCGGCAAAAGCGTGCTGCATCACGGTGAAGCCGATCAGCAGGATGATGAGGATCAGCCCACCGCCCAGCGCCGGCTGAGCGATATCGTTGTCCAGCATGCCGGTGATTGCCATCCACGATCCGCATAGCCACAGCAGAACCATCACCCAACTGGGCACCAGCATGATGGCGCGGTCGTAACCGCGGATACCGAGGAAGATGATCAGGCCGAGCCCGGTCAGCGCGGTGGCGGCGAAGGACAGCCTGGCAATGCCGGCGGCAACCGCCGGATCGATGATGGCGACACCGGCGATCAGCACCAGCCCGAGAATCCAGACCAGTGCGCCGTAGCTGAAATGGCCGTGCCACCGGTTGAGGTTGAGATAGGCAAACAGGAACACCACGAAGGTCGCCGCGAGCGCCACCTCCGTTCCGGCGCGCCACATCTGCTCATTGCCCGGTGAGATCTCTATGATCTTGTTGAGAAAGCCGAAATCGACGCAGATATAGGCAAGCACCGCCCAGGCTAGGGCCGCCGTTGCCGGGAACATCGAGGTCCCCTTGACGACGAAAAGAATGGTCAGGAACAGCGCCAGCAGGCCGGCGATGCCGATGACGATGCCACGAAACAGCGTGTAGGAATTGACCGAGTCCTTGTAGGATTCAGGATCCCACAGATAGACCTGCGGCAGCTTGGGCGAGGCGAGCTCGGCGATGAAGGTAATCACCGTTCCGGGGTTCAACGTCACCCGGAACACGTCGGCGTCGGGGCTGGTCTGACGGTCGAGCGCAAAGCCTTCGCTGGGCGTGATCGCAGCGATACGGGTCGAGCCGAGATCCGGCCAGAACAGGCCGGAATTCACCAGCCGGAAATGCGGTGCGACAATCAGCCTGTCGAGCTGCTGGTCGGTGGTATTAGCGAGCGCGAACACCGCCCAGTCACCGGTCGAGCGCGCATCATTTGCCTCGACCTCGATGCGCCGCACGATGCCGTCCGGGCCTGGCGCGGTCGACACCTGAAAATTCTCGCCCTGGTTCCGGTAGATCGAGACGGCCCCCGAAAGATCGAGCGCAACGTCGTCGCGGGCGATCTTGATCGGTTCTACGGCAAACGCCGAGGATGCCGCGCAGAGCGTGACGATTGCCGCCAGCATAAAGGCAAGCAGCGACCCCTTGCGCAGAAAATTCGTCAAAATCAGTCCTTTGTTCCAACGCCCGGCGGATCGTCCGCGATTCGGGCGTATAGGTAATGGTCCTGCCAGATGCCGTTGATCCTGAGATAGGATCGTAGCAGTCCTTCGCGCCGGAATCCGGCTTTTTCAAGCACGCGGATCGACCGGGCGTTGTCGGGAATACAGGCAGCTTCGATCCGGTGCAATCGCAGCGTTTCGAAGGCGAAACGCGTCACCACCTTGACGGCATCGGTCATCAGGCCGCGTCCGCTGAAGCGCTCGCCGATCCAGTAGCCGATATGGCCGCTTTGGGCGACCCCGTGGCGGATATTGCCGAGGGTGATACCGCCGGCCAGCCTGCCGCTGCTTTTCTCGAAGATGAAGAAGGCGATCGCCGTCCCCTGCGCGTAGTCCTCGCGGTAGCGCCCGATACGATGCCGCCACGCCGTGCGGTCGAGTTCGTCAGGGGTCCATCGCGGCTCCCACGGCTCAAGAAAAGCGCGGCTTTCACTGCGCAGCACCGACCACTCGCGATAGTCGTTGGTCAGCGGTACGCGCAGCGTGACAAGCTCGCCCTTCAGTGCCGGCAGGTCGCGGCGAAAGAAAGGGAGCGCGAACACGACGCTCGAATAGGCTTAGACGGCAAGCTTACGGGCAGTGGTCTGCGTGCCCGAAAGCGAATCGAGGATTGCCTCATAGGGCGCGAGCGTACCCACCGGCCCGACGGCTGTAAGCGTCGGCTTGGTCGAAAAAAGCCGGGACGACAGATCCGTCAGCCGCTCGACAGTCAACGCCGCCAGCCGCTCCATCAGCTCTTCCTTGGCGATCGGCCTGCCGAACAGAAGCAACTGCCTGGCGATCTGGGAGGCGCGGCTGGCCGGGCTCTCGGCCGACATGATCAGCCCGGCGCGGTATTGGGCACGCGCCCGGTCAAGCTCCTCCTGCAGGATGTTTTCACCGGCCTTTTGCAGCTCGTCAATGATCACAGGCACCAGCTCGGCAATATCGCTTTGTCCGGTCGCCGCATGGACCCCGAAGACGCCGGTGTCGGAAAAACCCCAATGGAAGGCATAGACCGAATAGCACAGGCCGCGTTTTTCGCGGACTTCCTGGAAAAGTCGCGACGACATGCCGCCGCCCAGGATCATCGACAGGACCTGGGAGGCATAGAAATCGCGGACGTGATAGGCGCGGCCCTCGAAACCCAGCACGATCTGGGCGTCCATCAGGTCGCGGTCCTCGCGAAAATCGCCGCCGACATACTGCGCATATTGCGGGATGGTGCCGTCGGCCTTGCCGCGGAAGCTGCCGAGACGCTTTTCGACTTCCCGCACGAAATCGTCGTGCTTGATATCGCCGGCCGCCACCATCACCATGTTCTCGGCACCGTACTGTCGTTCGATGAAGTCGTGCAGCTGCTTCGAAGTGAAGGATTTGACGGTTTCCGGCGTGCCAAGAATCGAGCGGCCGATAGTCTGGTGGCGGAAGGCGGTCTCGGTAAAGTGATCGAAAACGACGTCGTCGGGCGTATCGTGCGCGGCGCCGATCTCCTGCAGAATCACATGCTGCTCTCGTTCCAACTCCTGCGGATCGAATTCGGATTCCTGCAGGATGTCGGAAAGGATATCGACGGCCAGCGGCACGTCGTCGCTCAGAACCCTTGCATAATAGGAGGTCGTCTCGACGCTGGTGGCGGCATTGATCTCGCCGCCGACGTCCTCGATCTCCGAGGCAATCTCGAAGGCGCTTCGCCGCCTGGTGCCCTTGAAAGCCATGTGCTCGAGCAAGTGCGCCATTCCGTGCTCTTCGTCACGCTCGTTGCGTGCGCCCGATTTGACCCAGGCGCCAAGGGCAACAGATTCGAGGCTTGGAAGGGTTTCGGTGGCGACTGTCAGGCCGTTCGACAGACGGCTTACCTCAACACCCATATGGCAATTACTCCCTAACGCGCCGCCCGCGTGTGGCGGCCGAGATAATCTTCCACCATTTTCAGGTCGGATGGAAGTACCGTGTATTTTTCCTCGGCGCTCATCAACCCGCCTAGCCATGCAGGCAGGGCAGGCGACACGCCGCTGGCGGCTTCGACGGCGGCGGGAAACTTTGCCGGGTGCGCAGTGCCCAGCACCACCATCGGCACCTCACCCGCAGCCTTGCCGGCGGCCACATGCACGGCCGCGGCCGTATGCGGGTCGAGCAGATAGCCGCTCGCCGCAAGTGTGGTGCGGATGGTGGCGGCGACCTCGTCCATGGTGGCGCGGCCGGCGTCGAATTCGGAGCGGATCCTGGCGATTTCCCCGGCCTCGATGGTGAAGGCGCCGGACTGCTTGAGCCCGTCCATGTAGCGCCGCACGGTCGAGGCATCGCGGCCGGACGCCTCGAACAGCAAGCGTTCGAAGTTCGAAGACACCTGGATGTCCATCGAGGGCGACGTGGTCGAAAAGACCCCCTTCATGCGGTATTCGCCGGTCGCCAGCGTGCGCGCCAGAATATCGTTGTCGTTGGTGGCGATGATCAGCCGTTCGATCGGCAGCCCCATCTTCTTGGCGGCATAGCCGGCGAAGATGTCGCCGAAATTGCCGGTCGGCACGGTGAAGGAAACCGGCCTGTCGGGCGCGCCGAGCGACAGGCCGGACGAGAAATAATAGACGATCTGGGCCATGATGCGGGCCCAGTTGATCGAGTTGACGCCGGACAGCGATACCCGGTCGCGAAAACCGTGGTCGTTGAACATGGCCTTTACCAGGCCCTGGCAGTCGTCGAAATTGCCTTCGATCGCCAACGCATGGACGTTTGCGGCGGTCGAGGTCGTCATCTGCCGCTGCTGTACCGGCGAGACGCGGCCGTGCGGGAAAAGCACGAAGATGTCGGTGCGGTTGCGCCCGGCAAAGGCATCGATGGCGGCCCCTCCGGTGTCGCCGGAGGTGGCACCGACAATGGTGGCGCGCTGGTCGCGCTCGGCCAGCACATGGTCCATCAGCCGCGCAAGAAGCTGCATCGCCACGTCCTTGAACGCGAGCGTCGGGCCGTGGAACAGCTCGAGCACGAAGCTGTTCGGCCCGGTCTGCACGAGCGGGCAGACGGCCTCATGGCGGAAGGTCGCATAGGCTTCGCGCACCAGCCGTTCGAACACCGGCGCCGCGATCTCGCCGCCGAGGAACGGCGACAGCACACGGATGGCAAGATCGGGATAGGCAAGGCCGCGCATGGCGCGGATCTCGGCTGCGGAAAAATGCGGCCAGGCGCTCGGCAGGTAGAGCCCGCCGTCGCGCGCCAGTCCGGCCAGCACCGCGTCGGAAAATCCAAGCGCGGGCGCTTCCCCGCGGGTACTCACATATTGCATCGTCACGTTTCCATTGCTGCCGGGAATTTTCGCCCGCCGCGAGGTGGTGGATTTCTGCGCAGGCTCAGTCGCATTTTTGCCGCGCGGTTGATATACGTCACCGGCTTTGCGAGAGGGAAGTGCAGTTCATGGCGTTTCATTCATTCAACGGTCGTTTTGTCGCGGGTCTGGCGCTCGCCGGCTTTATGCTTGCCGCCGCAGGTTGCCAATCGAGCGACAATGGAATTCTCGGCTTCGGCAAAAAGGATACGACACCGCCACCGCCACCCGATCCCAAGGTGCTTTCCAGCCAGCTGCAGGCCTATTGCCCGAAAGTGACGTTGCGTGACGGCACTGCCTTCTTCAATACCTACGCCAAGAGCGGTCCGAAGCCGAAGAAAAAAACCGATGTTGCCGCCGAGGAAGCCGCCCAGCCGGCAGCGGACGCGGCTGGCGCCGATCAGCCGGACGATTCCGCCAAGATCATCTATCAGGCTTCGATCACCGATGTGACCCGCGACTGCAGCCGCGCCAACGGCTCCTTGTCGATGAAGATAGCCGTCGCCGGCAAGGTCGTGCCTGGCCCGATGTTCACCCCCGGCACCATCACCATGCCGATCCGCATCGCGGTGATGCACGGCACCGAAGTTCTCTATTCGCAGCTTCACTCCTATCAGGTCCAGGTTACCGATCCTTCGAGTGCCACGCAGTTCGTCTTCACCGATTCCAACGTCGTCGTTCCGGAGCCGACGGCGAAGGACTACCAGGCATATGCCGGGTATGACGAGGGCGCTCCGAAAGTAGCGACAGACAAGCCGAGGAAGAAGAAAGCCGCCGCGACCAACTGAGCCGCTGCATTCGCGCCACGGCGGTTGGAGGCGGCCTCTCAGGCGTCCGCCGACCATTCCGACAGCGCGGCGATCACGCTTTTCAGTTCCGCCCAGCGGCGGATGACCGTTTCCGCGCCGGCCTCGGTCAGCGCATCGGCGTGGCCGGGATAGCTGTGCGCCGCGCCGGTGAAGCCGATGACGCGCATTCCCGCCGTCTTGGCGCCGGTGACGCCATGCACCGAATCCTCGATGACAAAGGTGTTCGCAGGATCGGCCTTGAGCTTTTCCGCGGCGAACCGAAACACGTCCGGCGCCGGCTTGGATTTCCCGGTCGGGGTTTCCAGCGAGGAAAAGATACGGCCGGCAAAGAACGGCAAAAGCTGCACCTTCTCCAGCATGAATTCGATTCGCTCCGAACGCGAATTCGAACAGACGCAGCGCGGCACTGCTACCGCGGCGACAGCCTCGTGCGCCCCGTCGATGGCACGCACGTCGCTGCGCAGCCGACGATCGACCAGCTGTTCCTCCTTGTCGATCAGCGAGGCCTGGAACGGGATCCGGGACTTTTCCTCGACCCGCATCATGATGTCCTTGAAAGTCAACCCGGCATAGACCTCGGAAATCTCCTCGGCCGATATCTCGTAGCCGGCCGAGGTCAACAGCTCGGCATCGATCCGCGCGGCGATGATTTCGGAATCGACGAGCACGCCGTCGCAATCGAAGATGACAAGGTCTGGCTGGGGCATGGTGATCCGGAAAGCGGGATGAGGGGAATGCCGAGGGCCCTTTGGTCCAAACGGCTCAGGCGGCGCGGCATACACCAACAGGCCGGGCTTCGCAAATTCGGCGGGCTGCTTCACTGAATATTTACGCTGATCGGTAACCATAACGGACAGTAAACAGTAACGCGTGCCTTGGGTGTCACAATGTCTGCCGTGCGTCTTCTCGACGAGCTTTCCGATGCTCCCCAGCAATCCGAGTGGCTGGATACGATCCTGAAGGGCGACTGCGTCGCCGCGCTCGAACGGCTGCCGGAAAAGTCGATCGACGTGATCTTCGCCGATCCGCCCTATAATTTGCAGCTCGATGGCGATCTGCACCGGCCCGACCAATCCAAGGTCGATGCCGTCGACGACCATTGGGACCAGTTCGACAGTTTTGAGGCCTACGACGCCTTCACCCGCGCCTGGCTGCTGGCGGCGCGCCGTGTGTTGAAGCCCAACGGCACGATCTGGGTTATCGGCTCCTACCACAATATTTTCAGGGTCGGGGCAAAGATGCAGGACCTGGGCTTCTGGATCCTCAACGACGTCGTCTGGCGCAAGACCAATCCAATGCCCAATTTCCGTGGCCGCCGTTTCCAGAACGCGCATGAGACGATGATCTGGGCATCGCGCGACCAGAAGGGCAAGGGCTACACTTTCAACTACGAGGCGCTGAAGGCATCGAACGACGACGTCCAGATGCGCTCGGACTGGCTGTTTCCGATCTGCACCGGCGGCGAGCGCCTGAAGAACGACAATGGTGACAAATTGCATCCGACGCAGAAGCCGGAAGCGTTGCTTGCCCGCGTCATGACGGCATCGACCAGGCCGGGCGACATCGTGCTCGACCCGTTCTTCGGTTCAGGAACCACCGGGGCTGTGGCCAAGCGGCTTGGCCGCCACTTCGTCGGCATCGAGCGCGAACAAACCTATATCGATGCCGCCATGGAACGTATCGATGCGGTCCGGCCGCTGGAAGGCGCCAATTTGACGGTACTGACCGGCAAGCGCGCTGAGCCGCGCGTCGCCTTCGTCACGCTTCTCGACAATGGCCTGGTGGCGCCAGGCGCCACGCTTTACGACGCCAAGAAGCGCTGGGCGGCAAAAGTGCGCGCCGACGGCACGCTGGCGATCGGCGACAGTGCCGGGTCGATCCACAAGATCGGCGCCGAGGTGCAGGGGCTGGACGCCTGCAACGGATGGACCTTCTGGCATTATGAGCGCAGCGGCGGCCTGACCCCGATCGACGAGCTTCGCCGCATTGCTCGGCTAGGCATGGAGCGGGCGGGCGCCTGACGGCTTCCGAGTTGCGACAGATCGGTTAATGCGAAGGCTCAACCAACTCCTGGAACCGATTCAAATCACACTTTGATCCCAAGGCGCTCAAGGTCCGCCCTGAGCGTCTTTGCATCGGTGAACAGCACCGACTGCCAGCCCGCCGCCTTGGCGCCGTCGACGTTCTTCTGGCTGTCGTCGATGAACAGCGTCGCTGACGGTTCGAGGCTGAACGCGGCGACGTGGTGGTCATAGATGGCGCGATCCGGCTTGATCTGGCGGATGTCGCCGGAAACGGTGACGCCGCGCGGCCGATTGAGGAAATCGAAGCGCTCGCGGGCCTCGGCGAGCGTATCCGCAGCGAAATTGGTGAGCATCGTCACGTCATGGCCGCTGTCGATCAGGCCGATCATGATGGCGACGCTGTCCTCATAGGCGTGAGGCACCATCTCGTGCCAGTGCCGGCGGAAATTGCGGATATTTTCGGCGTGCTCGGGATATTGCGCGATCGCCAGCGCTTCGGCCTCTTCCCAACTGCGGCCGCGATCCTGCTCGATGTTCCAATCATGCGTGCAGACATTGTCGAAGAACCATTTCCGTTCGTCGGGATCGGGGATCAAGCGACTGAAGGGCAGGTCCGGATCATAGTGGATCAGCACTTTGCCGATGTCGAAAACGATGTGGCGGATTTCAGTCATTCTTCTCTCTTTCAACGCGGCCGCTGCTTTTTCGTCGCGCCCGGCATCGCCGCTTCGATTACCTTTTTCATGACGCTCGGCAGCGCTTCCCCGGAAATTTCATGGGCCAGCGACCAGAAATGCCCGACCGGGGCGGCAACGTCGGTCTCCGCCTTGAACACGTCGAGTTCAAGCGCAAAATGGGTAAAGATATGGCCGATGCGTCCGGCCTGCTGCCAGTTGCCGGGGAGCGGGGCCGCCGCTTCCGTGGTGGCGCCGTCTATGCGCGCCGTCCAGCCGGTCGTCGGCACCTCAGTCATGCCGCCGAGCAGGCCTTTGTCCGCGCGCTTGCGCAGAAGGATGGCGCCGTCGCACCTGACGGCAACGAAGGCGGCACCGCGGCGTAAGGGTCTTTCGGCCTTGGGCAGGCGGACCGGAAAGCGTTCGGGGTCGCCCGAGATCGTGGCGCTGCAGTCCACGCGAACGGGGCACAGAATGCAGCGGGGCCGGCGCGGCGTGCAGATCGTCGCGCCCAGGTCCATCATCGCCTGCGCGAAGTCGCCGGGCCTTGTCAGGGGAACCATGCGTTCGACCTGGCCGCGTATCTCGCCCTTGGCTTCGCCCAGCGGCGTGGCGATCGAAAACAGCCGTGAGACGACCCGTTCGACATTGCCGTCGACGACCGCGGCTGGTCGGTCGAAGGCGATCGCTGCGATCGCCGCCGCCGTATAGGCGCCGATGCCGGGCAGTTCCTTCAAGCCGGACTCGCTGTCCGGAAAGCGGCCGCCTTGCCGCGCGACGAGATCGGCACAGGCTTTGAGGTTACGGGCGCGGGAATAATAGCCGAGCCCGGCCCAGGCCTTCATGACGTCTTGGGTCGGTGCCGCCGCCAGCGCCTGGACCGTTGGCCATTTCTGCATGAACGCCTGAAAATAGGATTTTACCGCCTCGACCGTGGTTTGCTGCAGCATCACCTCGGAAAGCCAGACCAGATAGGGATCGGGCCGCGCCCCGCCCGCCAGCGCGCGCGGCGAAACGCGCCAGGGCAGGTCGCGGTGATGCGCGTCGTACCAGGCAAGCAGCCGGGAGGCGATCTCGACATTGTCTCCGGATACGGCCTTGCGGGTCTGGTCGTGCAGTGCCATTGATCGAGGGTCGGCCCTAATCCATTGGTGCTGAAGCTGGAGAACGCACATGGCAGGGAAAAGGCCCTTCGGCAATCCCGTTCCGGTGAGCGATCTCGCAACCGAGATCCTCGACCCGGTGCTGCGCAAGCGGGCCGGTATGTCGATCGGACTGGTCCAGTCATGGGAAGAAATTGCCGGGCCGCGGCTTGCCGGCCGCTCGCGCCCGGAAAAGATCCAGTGGCCGCGCCGCATGCATGAGGACGATCCTTTCGAACCGGCGGTGCTGGTGATTGCCTGCGAGGGTGTAGCGGCACTGCATCTGCAGCACGAGACCGGCGAGATCATCAACCGGGTCAATGCCTTCCTCGGTTTCAATGCGATCGGCCGGATCAGGATCGTGCAGAAGCCGGTAATGGCGGGCAAGGACAAGCCGAAACCCAGTTTGCGGCCGCTGACTGCGGCCGAGAAAGCGAAGCTGTCGGGCACCGTTGGTTTGATCGAGGACGGCGGGCTGCGCGCCTCGCTGGAGCGGCTTGGCGCCACCATTCTCGGTCAAAAGAAACCGTGATCTCGCGCTATCGTGATGGTATGCCCGGATTTGGCGATTGGAATAGGGGCGGTAATGCCTTAATTCGCGCCAACTCTCGCTTTTTGTAGACTTTGCATTGCAAAATCCAACTATTGCCAGGTGATTCGTATGATCCGTTCCTTGTCCCGCAGAAACCTTTTGACTTCGCTGGCCGCAATACCAGCGGTGGCGCTGCTTGCCGCCTGCAGCGACTCGGGCGAGAAAGCCGAGGCGCAGGATGTGAAGCCTGCGGCTCCGGAACCTGCGAAGCCGGCCGCTCCGGCCGCCGCGGCGGCGCCGGAGGCTCAGGGCACGGTCGATATGGCGGCACTGCTGAAGCCCGGCGCATTGCCCGACATGCAGCTCGGCAAGCACGATGCAAAGGTCACTATCGTCGAATATGCATCGATGACCTGCCCGCATTGCGCGCATTTCGCCGAGACCACTTTTCCGGAGCTGAAGACGAAATATATCGACACCGGCAAGGCCCGTTACATACTGCGCGAGTTTCCGTTCGATCCCAGCGCCGAGGCCGGTTTCATGCTGGCGCGCTGCTCCAAGGACAACTATTTCCCGATGGTCGACGTACTGTTCAGGCAGCAGGCGAACTGGGTTGGTGTGAACAATACCAAGGACGCACTGCTGCAAATCGCCAAGCTTGCCGGTTTTACACAGGAGTCCTTCGAGGCCTGCTTGACGGACCAGAAACTTCTGGACGATGTGAGATCTGTCCAGAAGCGCGGCGCCGACGAATTCAAGGTCGATTCCACACCGACCTTTTTCATCAACGGAAAGACCTACAAAGGGGCGATGTCGATTGCGGAAATGTCGGCCATCATCGACCCTCTGCTCTGACGTTTCGGCAGCGCCGAAGCGGCGTAGCTTCGGCGTGCGCACTTCTTTGTCTTGCCGCGGGTTCTCCTTGCAAAACCGCGGCACAGTTTTGCGAAACTTGGCTATGGGCCGGCGCGAATGAAGTTCTCGCGCCTTCGCCTCCTCGGCTTCAAATCCTTCGTCGAACCCGGCGAGTTCGTCATCGAACGCGGTCTGACCGGCATCGTCGGGCCGAACGGCTGCGGCAAGTCGAACCTGGTCGAGGCGCTGCGCTGGGTCATGGGCGAAAGCTCCTACAAGAACATGCGTGCGTCCGGCATGGACGACGTCATCTTTTCCGGCTCGGGAACGCGTCCGGCCCGCAACACCGCCGAAGTCACGCTGTTCCTCGACAATAGCGACCGCACCGCGCCGTCCGCCTTCAACGACGCCGACGAATTGCAGGTCTCGCGCCGCATCGAGCGCGAGGCCGGCTCGCTCTACCGCATCAACGGCAAGGAGGCTCGCGCCAAGGACGTTCAGCTGCTGTTCGCTGACCAGTCGACCGGCGCCCGCTCGCCCTCGATGGTCGGCCAGGGCCGCATCGGCGAGCTGATCCAGGCAAAGCCGCAGGCGCGCCGCGCGCTGCTGGAGGAGGCGGCCGGCATTTCCGGCTTGCACACACGGCGCCACGAAGCCGAGCTGCGGCTGAAGGCGGCGGAACAGAACCTCGAAAGGCTGGACGACGTCGTCGGCGAGCTGGAGGGTCAGATCGAAAGCCTGAAACGCCAGGCCCGCCAGGCCTCGCGCTTCAAGAACCTGTCGGCCGACATCCGCAAGGCCGAAGCGACGCTGCTGCATCTGCGCTGGACGCTGGCCAAGACGCAGGAAGGCGAAGCGCGTTCGGCGCTGGCGATTGCCACCGCGCTGGTCGGCGACCGTGCCGCCGCCCAGATGGCTGCCGCCAGGGAACAAGGCATCAACGCCCACCGGCTGCCGGACCTGCGCGATGCGGAAGCCGCTGCCGCCGCCGCCTTCCAGCGTCTATCGATCGCCAAGGCGCAGATCGAGGAAGAGGCAGGCCGCATCCGCGCCCGCCAGGCTGAGCTCGACCGCCGACTGCAACAGCTCGATGGCGACCTTGCCCGCGAGGAGCGCATGGTCCGCGACAATGCGGATATCCTCGAACGCCTCGCCGCCGAAGAAGCCGCGCTCAACGCCGAAAACGCCGGCGCCGCCGAGCGCGAGGCCAGCACCCGCGCGGCTTTCGAGCAGGCGGCATCGACGCTTGCCTCGAGCGAGGCCAGGCTCGCCGCGCTGACCGCCGAACGGGCGGAGGCTGCCGCCTCGCGCAACCAGATCGAACGGACGCTGCGCGACACCGCTGAGCGCCGCGACCGCTTTGCCCGCCAGCTTGCCGATGTCGACCGCGAACTGTCGGAGATCGTCTCCAGAGTCGCCGGCCTGCCCGATCCCGCCGAGAAGCGGCTGCTGGTCGATCAGGCGCTGGCGCTGCTCGAAGAGGCTGAGGCAGCCGCCATTGCCGCCGAACAGGCGGTCGCCGAGGCGCGTGCAGGCGAAAGTGCTGGCCGCCCACCGGTTCAGGACGCAAAGGCCGAGCTGGCGCGGATCGAAACCGAGGCCCGCACGCTGGCCAAGATCCTCAACGCCGCCAGCGGCGATCTATTTCCCTCGGTGCTGGAGCAGATCAGCGTCGAGCGCGGCTACGAGACGGCGCTGGGTGCCGCGCTTGGCGAAGATCTCGACGTGCCGCTCGACCGCAGTGCGCCGGTACATTGGGGCCAGAGCGAAATCCAGCCTGCCGACGCCGCATTGCCCGAAGGCATAAGGAGCCTCGCCAGCGTTGTGCGTGCGCCGGCACAGCTGGCCCGCAGGCTGGCCCAGATCGGCATTGTCGAAGCCGCCGACGGAAGACGGCTGCAGACGCTGCTTGCTCCCGGTCAACGGCTAGTCAGCCGCGAAGGCGCGCTCTGGCGTTGGGACGGCTTCACCGCCAGCGCCGATGCCCCGACCGCCGCCGCGCAGCGGCTGGCGCAGAAAAACCGGCTGGCCGAGCTCGATGCCGAAGCAGTCCATGCCACGCGCACCCTGCGCGAAGCTGAACAAGCCCTTGCCCAGGCCGAACAGGCGCTTGCCCAGGCGAGCGAGGCCGAACGCAACGCCCGACAGGCCGGGCGCGACGCCCAGCACGGGCTCGACGCTGCCCGCAATACGCTGGCCGAGGCCGAAAAAGCCGGCGGCGAGCTGTCGAGCCGGCGTGCAGCACTTGACGAGGCGCGCGCACGCATTGTCGACAGCCATGAGGAAACGGCGGCGGCATTCGTCGAGGCGGAAATGCTGCTGCAGGACGCGCCCGATCTCGGCGACCTGCAGTTGCAGCTCGAGCAGTCGGCGGCCAACGTCGCCCGCGACCGCGCCGCCCTTGCCGATGCGCGTGCCGTTCACGAGGGCCTGAGGCGGGAAGCCGAGGCACGTGCGCGTCGGCTCGATGCCATCTGCGCGGAACGGCGCAACTGGGTGGAGCGCGCCGAAAACGCCTCGACACAGATCGCGGCGCTCGGCGAACGCAAGGCAGAGGCCGAGGCCGAGCGCGAGCAACTGGCCGACGCCCCCGACGAGATCGACGCCAAGCGGCGCGCCCTGCTGTCGCAACTCGCCGAGGCCGAAAGCCTGCGCAAGGCAGCGGGCGACCGCTTGCAGGAAGCGGAGAACCGGCAGTCCGAGCTGGACAAGGCTGCGACTGCTGCCATCCAGTCGCTGGCCGAGGCGCGCGAATCCCGCGTTCGCGCCGAAGAGCGGCTGACCGCCGCCGACGAGCGTCGGCTGGAAGTCGAGGCGCGCATCCAGGAAACGCTGAACACGCCGCCGCATCTGGTGATCCGCCACACCGGCCTCGAACCCGACAGCCCGATGCCCGAAATGGCCGAGATCGAGCGTCAGCTCGACCGGCTGAAGGTCGAACGCGAACGGCTCGGTGCCGTCAATCTGCGCGCCGAGGAAGAGCAGAAGGAATTGTCGGACCGGCTGGAGGCCATCGTTTCAGAGCGCGACGACATCATCGAGGCGATCCGCAAGCTGCGGCAGGCGATCCACAGCCTGAACCGTGAAGGCCGCGAGCGGCTGCTCGCTGCCTTCGAGGTGGTCAACGGCCATTTTCAACGGCTGTTTTCGCACCTGTTCGGCGGCGGCACCGCCGAGCTGCAACTGATCGAGTCCGACGATCCGCTCGAAGCGGGGCTCGAGATCCTGGCGCGACCGCCCGGCAAGAAGCCGCAGACGATGACGCTGCTGTCCGGCGGCGAGCAGGCGTTGACGGCGATGTCGCTGATCTTCGCCGTGTTCCTGACCAACCCGGCGCCGATCTGCGTGCTCGACGAAGTCGACGCGCCGCTCGATGACCACAATGTCGAGCGTTTCTGCAATCTGATGGACGAAATGGCCGCAACCACCGAAACGCGCTTCGTCATCATCACACACAACCCGATCACCATGGCGCGCATGGACCGGCTGTTTGGGGTGACCATGGCCGAGCAAGGCGTCAGCCAACTGGTGTCGGTAGACCTGCAGGCGGCCGAAGCCATGCGCGAGGCAAGCTGACGCATCAGCTTAATGGTGGTCTCCACCTCGGCTTTCGACTATAGCACGAGAAAATGGGCCGGATCTGCCGCTCCAGATACCGGCCCGGCTATGCGCGTGGAGAAGCTTGTTGCCTATACTTGTCACCGGAGCCGCGGGGTTCATTGGCAGCCACGTTTGCCACCATCTGCTCGACCGGGGAGAAGCGGTCGTCGGCGTCGACAACATGAACGACTATTACGACCTGGCGCTCAAAAAGGGGCGGCTTGCCCGCCTTCTGCCCCACAAGGATTTTTCATTCCACCAGATCGATATTGCCGAACAGGGCACGCTTGCAGCCGCTTTGGCCGGGCAAGGCATCGTTAGGATCGTGCACCTTGCAGCGCAGGCAGGCGTGCGCCACTCACTCGACAATCCGCGGCTCTATATCCGCTCCAATGTCATGGGCCACCTCGAAGTGCTCGAATTCTGTCGCGCCGAACCGGCATTCGAGCATCTGGTCTATGCCTCGTCGAGCTCGGTGTATGGCGGCAACCGCAGCGTGCCGTTCAGCGAAGCCGATCAGGTCGACAAGCCCGTTTCGCTTTACGCTGCCACCAAGAAAACCGATGAGTTGATGAGCCACACCTACGCCCATCTGTTCGGCATACCGCAGACCGGCCTGCGGTTTTTCACGGTCTACGGTCCCTGGGGCCGTCCCGACATGGCCTATTGGATGTTCACCCAGGCGATGCTCGAGGGCAAGCCGATCCGGGTCTTCAACAATGGCGAAATGTGGCGCGATTTCACCTACATAGACGATGTTGTGAAGGCGGTTGTCGCCGTGCTCGACAAGCCGCCGGCGGCTGACGTTCCGCCGAACAGGCTCTACAATGTCGGCAACAACCGGCCGGTGCGGCTGGGCGACTTCATCGACATTCTGGAAAGGCTGCTCGAGGTCAAGGCAATCCGCCACAACGAGCCGATGCAGGCGAGCGACGTCGAGAAGACTTACGCCGACATGACCGCGCTGGAGCGGAATTTCGGCTTCAGGCCTAGCGTTTCGATAGAGGACGGGCTGAAGAAGTTTGTTGACTGGTACCGGCCGTACTCGAAGCAGTGATTTGCATCGCTCGCCGTGACGCCTTCAAGCGTGACACCTTGGAGTGGGGCGCAAGTCGGTCCGCAAAAGCACCATTTTGTCCTAACATCCTGTTAACCACATGCTTGCTGAAAAGTATCCGATTAACCTTTGAGGCGCTTATGACCGCTATGTTTCGTGGCTTGCTGTTCAGTATGAGCTGTGTGGATGTGCGGATTCGGGGGCTATTTCGGTTCAGTCCGGGATGCGGAAGCTTTGCTTGCGCGCATGACGTCTGCGATCGCCCATCGCGGGCCGGATGAACAAGGGAAATTCGTAGCGCCCGAGGCTGGGCTTGGGCATGCGCGGCTGTCGGTGATTGGAATTGGTGATGGCCAGCAGCCGATGTCCGACGAAACCGGCAATTTGACGATTGCGTTCAACGGCGAGATCTTCAACTACGTGGAATTGCGCGAAGGGCTGCTGGCCAAGGGCCGACGCTTCCGCACGTCGAGCGATACCGAAGTTCTCCTGCAGCTGTATGACGAGATGGGCGAAGACTGCCTGTCGCTCCTGAACGGTGATTTCGCCTTCGCGATTTGGGATAACCGGCGGCGGCGGATGGTGCTTGCAAGAGACCGCATGGGTGTTCGGCCGCTGTTCTACACCAGCAAGGACGGGGTGCTCTACTTTGCGTCGGAGATAAAGGCCCTGCTGAAGGTACCCGGCGTCTCGGCCGAAATCGATCCGATTGCACTCGACCAGATCTTTACGCTGTGGGCGCCGATCGCTCCACGCACGGCTTTCCGCAACATCCACGAGCTGGAGCCGGCAAGCGTGATGATCGCGACACAGGGGCAAGTCACGGTCAAACCATATTGGCACCTAGACTACCCGTATCCGGATACGCCATCGAAGATCACCAATGAGGACGACGCGGCCGAGGAACTGCAGGCCCTGTTGACCGACGCGGTGAGGCTTCGCATGCGCGCCGACGTGCCGGTCGGTTCCTACCTTTCGGGCGGGCTCGATTCATCCCTCGTTTCGGCACTCGCGGCCGGCATGACTCCTCTTAAGCTGCAGACATTTTCCGTGACGTTCGACAGCGCCGAGCATGACGAAAGCGCCTTCCAGACCGAAATGGCGTCAGCACTTGGCACGCGCCATCGAACCATTGCGTGTCGTGCCGGCGATATCGCCGGTGTGTTTCCCGAAGTCATCCGCTTTACCGAGCGGCCGATCATCCGCACCGCCCCGGCCCCCCTCTATCAATTGTCTGGCCTCGTTCGCCAGGCCGGTTTGAAAGTGGTGCTGACAGGCGAAGGCGCCGACGAGGTGTTTGCCGGTTATGATGTCTTCAAGGAAGCGCGGGTTCGCCGTTTCTGCGCGCGACAGCCGGCATCGCGCATCAGGCCACAACTGTTCCGCAAGCTTTATCCCTATCTGCCGGGCCTGCAACAGCAGTCCGTGGAGTACCTGGCTGCGTTCTTCGGAACCGGCAGCGCTGCCCTGGACGATCCGCTGTTCTCGCATCGGCCGCGTTTCAAGACCACATCAGCGGCGAAGATGTTCTTTTCCGGTGACCTGCGCGCGACATTGAAGGGGTATGACGCAGCCGAGGACCTAGCCAGCCGGTTGCCTGAGGCATTTTCCCGGTGGCATCCGCTGCATCAGGCGCAATATCTCGAAACCCGCTTTCTCTTGCCGGGCTACATCCTCTCCAGCCAGGGCGATCGCATGGCCATGGCGCACGGTATCGAAGGGCGATTCCCCTTCCTTGACCATCGCTTGGTAGAGTTTGCGGCCAGACTTCCGCCGGAGATGAAGCTGAAGGGACTGGTGGAAAAACACATATTGCGCAAAGCTGCCAAGCACCTGCTTCCGACGGCCATCCGCGAGCGCACCAAACAGCCTTACCGGGCACCGGAAGCCCGCTCCTTCGTTGGAGCGGGAGAACTGGACTACGTACGCGACTCACTGAGCGAAGCGAGCATCGCCGCCGGCGGACTATTCAACGCCAAGGCGGTGGCGAACCTGCACGAGAAATGCCGCTTGCAGCCAGCGTCCGGATTCCGCGACAATGCGGCTTTCGTCGGCATTTTGTCGACGCAACTGTGGCAGAAGATTTTCACTGGCGAAAAGGTCGGTGCAGCACGAGCGGCCTGAGAAATCGAGGGAATGAAAAATCATGGTAGCAATCAAGGACAAGGTCAAAGCCTTTATCGTCGACAACTTCCTGTTCGGGGACACGTCCTACGAGCTTGCAGACTCCATATCACTGATCGAGAACGGCATCATCGACTCGACGGCCGTGTTGGAGCTCGTGGCATTCATAGAGGATGATTTCGGCATAGCGATGGTCGATGCCGACATCGTACCGGCCAATCTGGATTCGATTGACCGCATCTCAGCCTTCATCAAGGCAAAGGCAGAAGCGCTGGCAGCGTAGGCGCCATCGGCGAGGAGCGTCCGTGCGGATCGAACATTTTCTGACGGCGAAGGCCGCTGCCCATCCAGCCAAAACGGCATTGATCACCGAGCACAAAAGGCTGTGCTATGAAGAGCTGGACGATCTTTCGAGCCGTCTGGCCGCCGCCCTTTTCATGAATGGCGTCAGTCGCGACGACCGGGTCCTGATCTTCATGGACAATTGCTGGGAGGCTGCGGTTTCGATTTTCGCAGTTCTTAAAGCAGGCGCGACTTTCAGTCCGATCAATGCATCCACCAAGGCCGAAAAGCTGGCCTACATCATCGCCGATTGCGACGCAGCTGCGATCCTCACGCAAGCAAAACTGATGCCCGTGGTCGCCGAGGCGTGCGGATCGTCCGGCAAGACCGGCATCTTCGTGGCCTCCACCGTTGGTGCCGATAACCAATGCCCGGCAGGGGCCACATCCCTGGCGGATTGCTTGACGCTCCAAGCCAGGGAGATTGACCACCGCGGCGTTGACGTCGATCTTGCGATGTTGATCTACACCTCGGGCTCGACCGGCCGGCCCAAGGGCGTGATGATGACGCACCGCAATTGCGACGCGGCGGCGGGCTCCATCATCACTTATCTGCGCAACTCCCCAGACGACATCATCTTGAATGTTCTGCCCCTCGCTTTCGATTACGGCCTCTATCAATTGCTGATGACCGTCAGGCTCGGCGCCACGCTCGTGCTCGAGAAGTCCTTCGCTTTTCCCCAGGCGGTCTTTGAACGCATCCGCCAGGAAGGCGTCACCGGGCTTCCGCTCGTGCCCACGATGGCAGCGATGATCCTGCAGATGAGGGACCTGGCGCCGGGCTTCCTGCCCAGCCTTCGCTATATTTCCAACACGGCGGCTGCCTTGCCGCCGCCTCACATAGAACGCCTTCGGTTCCTTTTCCCCGGTGTCAGGCTCTATTCGATGTATGGCCTGACGGAATGCAAGCGCTGCACCTATCTGCCGCCCGAGGAGCTCGACCGCCGGCCGGGCTCGGTCGGAATAGCCATTCCGAACACCGAAGCCTTTGTCGTCAACGACGAGGGGCAACGGGTGCCGCCGGGCGTAGCAGGTGAGCTGGTCATTCGCGGGCCGCACGTCATGCAGGGTTATTGGCGAAACGAAGCTGCGACGGCACGAGCCTTGCGCCCGGGTCCGAACCCTTGGGAGAAGGTTCTCTACACCGGCGATCTGTTCAGGGCCGATGAGGAAGGCTTTCTTTATTTCGTCGGCCGCAAGGACGACATCATAAAGTCGCGGGGAGAGAAGGTGGCGCCCAAGGAAGTGGAAGCCGTGCTTCATGCTCATCCGGGCATCGCGGAAGCGGTGGTTGTCGGTGTGCCGGATCCCGTGCTCGGGCATGCGATCGGCGCAGTTATCGTACGGTCCGACCCAGCGCTTAGCGAAAAGGATATCATACGCCACTGTGCACGCCACCTTGAGGACTTCATGGTCCCCAAGGTCATCGAGTTCCGCCGCGAGCTGCCGAAGACCGATACCGGCAAGGTCAGCCGTCGGCTTGCGGCAGAAACCATGGAGGCCGCGCAATGAATGTTCGCCCGACCGAGGATGCGCGGACCTTTCTGGCGCAGGCTCTGGCAATCGACCTGATCACTGAAACGGACCGTATCGTAACGGCCTTGCGCCAGCAGTTGCGCGGGCTTCGCAAGCGGGGCCTTGTGCTCGGTCTTTCGGGCGGGATCGATTCGAGCGTGTCGGTCGCGTTGGCGGCACGAGCCGTCGGCCCCAAGAATGTGCTTTGCCTGTTCATGCCGGAAAGCGATTCCGATCCTGAAAGTCTGCGGCTCGGCCGCCTCGTCGCCGAAACTTTCGGTGTCGAGGCTGTGACGGAGGATATCGGGCCGGCCTTGCGCGCGATGGGCTGCTACCAGCGCCGCGACGCCTTCATCCGCGAATTGGTCCCGGAATACGGCGAAGGCTGGGCCTCGAAGATCGTGATCGCGAACGCGCTCGAGGGCCAAGGCTATAATATCTCGTCGCTGGTGGTGCAGGATCCCGAAGGCAAGCAGACGAAACTGAGAATGCCGTTGCCTGTCTATCTCGGCGTCGTCGCCGCTACCAATATGAAGCAGCGCACCCGCAAGCAGATCGAATACTATCATGCTGATCGTCTGAACTTCGCCGTTCTTGGAACACCGAACCGGCTGGAATATGATCAGGGATTCTTCGTGAAGAACGGTGACGGCGCCGCGGACGTCAAGCCGATCGCCCACCTCTATAAAACGCAGGTCTATGCGCTGGCGGCCCATCTCGGTGTTCCGGAGGAAATCCTGAACCGGCCTCCGACCACCGATACCTACTCGCTGGCGCAGACCCAGGAGGAGTTCTACTTCTCGCTTCCTTATGACCGTATGGATCTTTGCCTTTACGCTCTCAACAACGGCGTGGCGGCTGAGGTAGTGGGGCAGGCCGCGGGGTTGGCCGCCACACAAGTGGAACGCGTCTGGGCCGATATCATCGCCAAACGCAAGGCGACGCGCTATCTGCACCAGCGTCCGCAACTCGTCGAGGAAGTCGAAGAACTCGGTACCTGACCTGCTTCGAGACCGGCCACGTCCCAAAAAGCGCCTTAGGGTCAAAACTCAATCAGCAGGCTGCCGCCAATGGCCGAGAGGGGCGGGAGGTTGCCGTTCGTCTCATCTGCCAGACGAGCACGTTGCGCCAGGAGCGGAAGCTTAGCAGGGGTCACGCCAGCGCCCAGTTAGCGCTACGAAGCAGACCTTCAGCCTGTGCCGGAAGCGGGGCCTGGCTTACCAAGTGGCATATCCAGGAAGCGCGTCCCCCTCCTCAGCTAGGCACCGTTTTCGGCTCTACGCTATACCTGCGCGACGAGCCCCTTCCTTAATCGCAGCGAGGGCCAGAGGATTGGTGACGGGATAGGTTCGGATGAAGTTCTCGACGGTGAACCTTGGAAACTCGACGGCAATCCGCCTGGCGATCGACTGCGCCTGCGCCGGCTCTTCGAGCAGCGCGTGACACAGGGCACGGAACATCAGAGTGACGGGAATATCCGGCGGACTTTGGCACAGCGACGACAGACTGTCGGCATAGCGACCGGCGACGAACCGCGCCCGGGCGAGCTGCGCGTAGTACCAACTCGGAGCCTGCGGATTGAGGCGAAGCGCCCGTTCGGCAAGAGCACAGCCTTCTTCCGGATTTCCACACACGAGAGCTCGGCTTGAGGCAAGCATCGACAGCACATCGGCGTCATTGGGTGCCAGGGCCAGCGCCCGGTCGTATTCCTCTGCGGCCCCGCTGATATCGCCGTCAATGGCGCGGAGAGCGCCCATGTAAAGGCGCGTCATCGGATCGGTAGGGTCGAGCGCCAGAGCCTTTTCCACGCATTTTCGCCAGCGCTCGACCGAAGCGGCTGAATCTGGCGTGAAGGCATTGAAGGCGTCGACCGCATGTGCCAATCCCAACGTCATCCAGGCCCGCGCGAAGCCGGGGTCGAGTTCCACGGCGCGGGACAGCATGCGTATAGCTTCTGCCCTCGCATCGGTCGTGAATCTGTCGTGCAGTTCCACCCCGAGTAGATAGCAGTCGTAAGCACCCAGGCTCGAGGGAGGCTTCCGCCGAGCCACCTCACGCCCGAGATTGGCGAGCTTGCCGAAAGTGCCTGCCAGGGCATTGATGACGTTCTGTGTGATGCTGTCCTGCATGAGAAAAAAATCATCGGTCGACTCGTCGAACCGCGCCGACCAAAGGTTGGCTCCGGTCCGGGTGTCGACCAGCTGCACCGCGACGCGGACACGCTGTCCGATCGCCTGGAGGGTCCCTTCCAGCAGGTAATCGGCGTTCAGTTCCCGTCCAACCGAGCGTGTGTCGCTCGCCCGTCCCCGATAGGACTGCATGGTCTGGCGCGAAATGACCGCAAGGTCGGGATAGCGCGCTAGGTCGCCGATCATGTCGGCCGACAGGCCGTCTGCCAGCCGCGTCCAGCCGTCGTCGGCGCTCAGGTTTTCGAACGGCAAAACCGCAATTACCGGCGGCTTACTGTCGTCGACGGAAGAAAGGCCTGGTTTGGCACCGACGATCTTGCCCGCAGTAGCGGGGTCGATCAAGACACGGTA
Organism: Mesorhizobium sp. M0074; assembly: GCF_040322975.1. Lineage (NCBI taxonomy): Bacteria > Pseudomonadati > Pseudomonadota > Alphaproteobacteria > Hyphomicrobiales > Phyllobacteriaceae > Mesorhizobium > Mesorhizobium sp. M0074. The sequence goes on along the minus strand of NZ_JAMYUM010000020.1, from coordinate 34,343 downwards.
CACGCGAACCGGCTCGGCGATACTTTTCATTTTCTGCTCGCCGAGTGAGGCAAAGCCGATCGGCACCTTTCCCCTCACATGGTCGCAGGCGGTGGCGGAAATCGCGATTCCTCCAGGTTCCGCCAGCCCTTGCAGCCGATCGGCGATGTTCACCGCATCGCCGTGGATGTCGTCACCCTCAACGATAACATCGCCCAGATTGATGCCGATGCGGAAATCAAGCCGCCGTTCTGGCTGCGTGAGAACGTTCACCTCCGCCTTCTGTTGCTGGATTTCGACCGCGCAGCGTAGGGCGTCGACCACACTGTGGAACTCGACCAGCATCCCATCTCCCATGGTTTTCACCAGTCGACCATGGTGCGCAGCGATCCTTGGCTCGAATACTTCGTTCAGGTCGGTTCGGAAAAGCGCACGCGTACCCTCGTCGTCGATCTGGCTCAAGCGGCCATAGCCGACGACATCGGCAATCAGGACGGCTGCGAGATGACGTTCCATCCCCCCAATCCTTCGCGGATTGTTACCCGCTTTCCAAGCTTACAGCAGGTCGCAGGTTGATGCCATTGCCGCCGCCCCTGAAAGACAGCTTTTCGGGTCTGTGTACCATGCTGCATGAGAGCCCGAATGTCGGACAAGGGTCAGATCGCGTCATGCGACGCTCCCAACTGGATGACGGCAAAGGGTCGAACTCGGTCGTTCAGAGTGATTGGGTTTTGACCCAAGCATTTTGCAGCCAAGTGGAAACGCGCCTAAAATAAATAGATAGAGCGGGATGCTCGGTTCAACTTGAAAGCATCCCGCCTCAGCTGAAACGGCTGCCGATCAGCCGGCTCCACTGCTCGCCCGCAAGCCCGTTCAGGAAAACTTGCGAGTTCTTCATGGCGTCCAGAAGCTCTGGATCGCGTGAATGCACCACCGTTGAGGCAACGGTCAGGAAAGCAATGCGTCGTCCAAGCATCGCCTCCAGAAGTGCAGGTTGAATGCGTCCGCGCAGGCCGCTGACGCCGCGCGCGGCGGCGTGATCGATCAGACAGTCAATCACCGGGCCCGCCTGGCCGGGGAGGGCAAAGATCTGCAGCACGCGACCAATTTCATACTTTCGTGCGTAATAGGCGAAAGCGCCGACATTGGTGCCGACTGGCGACGTCACACAAACGTAGACAAGCTCGCCCAGATCCGGCTTTTGTGCCGCATCGGTCAGGATGTGGTCGAGTTGGCCTTCCGTCCAATCTGGGCGCAGGGCGAATTGAGCGGTAAACGGTTCGATGAGCCTGGCAAATGCGTGGCTGTCGATTTCGGATGTGCGAAACGCTCCGTGGCCTGCCCCGTCCACCGCCACACCCGACCAACGTCGTTCGCTGGACGTCATCCTTCTGCAGTAAAATCGGTCGACTGTACGCGCCAGCGGATTGAGCATTCGCGCAAGCGCCATGCGATTGGCGGAAAGGCTGAGCATGAAGGCCGCGGGGCGCATCACGCGGACCCAGTCAAGGCTGTATTGCGGCAGGACCACGCCGCGCAGCCGGGTCCACAATTTCACGGAAATATCGTTGGCCGTCTCGCTGAAGGAGATGTCCTGCGGACCATCCAGGTAAGCTTTCAGCAAGCGGGCGCCGGCCAGCGGGTCGTGCTCATGGTCCTCGACCATGAGCGAGCTACAGATGGCCGCGCGTAGTTGTCGGCCGTTGAACGTCATAGACAGGACGTGGACGCCGACAAATCCGGAGACGCGACCGGCGTCGTTGACATGGACAAGCGACCGGAGGTTGTCTGCGCAACCGGGCGCATCCAGATAAAACCGTTTCATGTATTCCACGAGAGAGGCCGGCGCTTCGGTCCTCTCCTTCAACAGCACGCGCTGAAACATGTTCGCAACTGCCGGGAGGTCGGCGCCTTGCAAGGCGCGAATGACGCTCAAGCCCGGCTCCCGCCACCAAAGTCCCATCCACCGAGCTTCCGGGCCAGGGCGACGCGAGGCACGAGAACATCGGGCGCGCGTTCCAACTCGACGCCCATGAAGCCGTGCAACCTCGGCCAGTTGCGATCGCCCCGGTGACCGAACGGAGTGCTGAATTGCTGCGGCAAGATGGAACCCTTTGCTTGACCGACGAAAAACCGGCGTCATTGCTGCTAGCAGATTCAGGTAAACCGATATTAAAGTCGTTGCTTTGAATGGTAGCGAACCGGGTTTGTCCGGCGCGCTCAGCGAATGTGGATTGATTACGCATTCCACGGCGAACCATAGCGGCTACCCAAAAGTTTCCGGCCGATCTAGCAAGAACGCTCGGGGCACCAGCATGTGTCATCGGATGTGATCGGCCATCGCAGGCGCCGTTCGGCGATGCCGAGTTGGCAAGATCACCCGTTTACATCTGACATGTTAGCGTGTTAACGCTACGCCCACATTGATTTCAACGGAGATCGCATTGGCTTCCCGCTTTGGTCTTTCGGTTGCCCTGACCACACCCTTCGACCCGTCGGGGCAGATAGCGCTCGCGCCGATGATCGCGCATGCCCGAGCCTGCCTTGGCGCCGGCTGCAGCAGCGCGACGCTGTTCGGCACCACCGGCGAAGGAGCCTCGGTCGGCACCGACGAGCGACGGATCGTCACCGAGGCCATGCTGGCGGCCGGTATTCCGCCACATCAGCTCGTCGCCGGAGTGCTGGTCGATGCAGCCGAAGATGCCGCCGATCAGGCCCGGCACGCTTTGCAGCGCGGCGTTCGCAACATTCTGCTCGCTCCGCCGAGCTACTTCAAGAATGTCGGCGAGGACGGGCTGTTCGGATGGTTTTCCGCCGTCTTCGCCGCACTCGGTCCGCTGGCGCGCGACGTGCTGCTCTATAACATCCCCTCAGTCACCATGGTGCCGCTCCCGCTTGGGCTGATCGGCCGGCTGCGCGCCGCTTTTCCCGCTGTGGTGGCCGGGGTGAAGGATTCCGGCGGGGACTGGAGCTACAGTGAGGCGCTGCTTGAGGCGCACGGCGATCTGGTGATCCTCATCGGCGACGAACGGCATCTGGCGAGAAGCGTCCGCCGCGGCGGACAGGGCGCGATTTCCGGCATGGCTAATTTTGTTACCGGCGAAATCCGGGCAATGGTCGAAAACGGGGGCGACGACCCACGCGTCGAAGACTTCGTGCTCGAATTGCTCAAATACCCGGTCACGCCGGCGGTGAAGGTCATGGTCGCGCGCAAGACCGGCGACGAGCGCTGGCTGGCGGTCCGCCCGCCCCTAGAGGCGATCGATCCACAGGGACAGCGGCAGCTTGCCGCTGCCTACGACAGGCTGTTTGCGACAGAGGCGGCCTGACCGACAAGGCCGGGCCGACCGACAAGGAAGCGAGCTGAAGTGGAAGACGGCAGCGAACCGATCACTCTCCGGGAGAAGGCCTATGCCAGCTTCACGCGGCATTTGCTGGCCCGCGATCTGCGGCCGGGGCAGTTCGTGTCACAGCGCGAACTGGTCGCTTTCACCGGGCTGCCGCTGGGTGCCATTCGCGAGATCGTCCCGCGTCTCGAGGCCGAGGGACTGCTGACCACCATCCCGCAGCGCGGCATGCAGATCGCGCATATCGATATCAATCTGATCCGCGAGGCGTTTCAGTTTCGGTTGTTCATGGAACGCGAGGCAGTGGCGCTATTCACGACCAGCGCTTCTGATGCCGAACTTGCCCGCATGCGGCGCGAACATGAAGAGATGCTGGCTCAAGCTCTCGGGCAGGCGCCGACGCCGGAAATGGAAGCCAAGGCCCAGAACATCGACTGGGCGATGCACGACACCTTCATCAATGCGCTCGGCAACGAGATTATCGCCAAGGCCTATCTGGTCAACTCGGTGAAAATCCGGCTGATCCACCAGGAGCGTTTCCGCATCGACGGTCGTGTGGTGCCGGTGATGCGCGAACATTTGGCAGTCATCGAAGCCATGGAGAGCCGCAATCCGCAAAAAGCGGTTGAAGCGATCAGTCTGCATATCGACAATGCGCGCCGGCTGGCGCTCCAGATCTGAGGAAATATAGCCGCGCCGCGGTTCGCGGCGCATCCACAACGACAGCAACCGGGAGGAAGAAATGTCGTCCAATCTGTTCAACCCAACCAGGAGGCAACTCCTTGCCGGAACCGCGGCGCTAACCGCTGCCGGCCTTGTGGGGCTTCGCCCCGGCTTTGCCGCAGGCGTTGACTGGAAACGCTTTGCCGGGACGACGCTTGACGTCAATCTGGTGAAAAGCCCGCGCAGCGACACCATCCTGAAATATCTCGCCGAGTTCGAGGAACTGACCGGCATCAAGGTCAATGCCGAGGCAACGCCCGAGCAGCAGCAGCGCCAGAAGACGGTGATCGAGTTGAGCTCGGGCAAGCCGAGCTTCGACGTCGTGCATCTGAGCTACCACGTGCAGAAGCGCCAGTTCGAGAAGGGTGGCTGGCTGGCCGATATCGCCGGCTATCTCGCCGATCCGTCGCTCACCGACCCGGCGCTGGTCGAAAGCGACTTCGCCGAAGCCGGCATGCTGTTTGCCAAGGACGGCCAGGGCGTGCTGCGCTCGCTACCGTTCTCGGTGGACTACTGGATCCTGTATTGGAACAAGGAGCTGTTCGAGGCCAAGGGCCTCAAATACCCAGAGACCTTCGAACAACTGGCGGCAGCCGCCGAAGCGCTGACCGACCCCTCGACCAATACATACGGCTTCGTCGCCCGCGGGCTCAAGAACGCAAACACGCCGGTGTGGACGTCGCTGATGCTCGGCTACGACATGACGCCGCTAGATGACAAGGGCAAGCTGCGCACCGAGGCTCCCGAGGCGATCGAGGCTGCCGCGCTCTATCAAAGATTGATGACCAAGTCCGCCCCTCCGGGCGTTACCGGGTTCAACTGGGCCGAAGCACAGTCGGCCTTCCTGCAGGGCAAGATCGGCATGTGGCTCGACGGCGTGGGTTTCGCCCCGCCGATGGAAAATCCGGAAAAATCGAGGGTGGTCGGCAAGGTCGGTTACGGCGTGATGCCCAAGGGTCCCAAGGCGCATGCCTCGGGCACCTTCGGCGACGGGATTGGCGTTACCGCCGCCAGCGAGAAGAAGGAGGCTGCCTATCTGTTCTGCCAGTGGGCGGTATCGCCAACTATGGGTGCACGGCTGTTGCAGGCCGGGGCCGGCGTTCCGTTCCGCAAATCCGTGCTGGAGGATCCCAAGGTGCGCGAAGGCGTCACCATGCCGGCAAGCTGGCTTGATGCCGTGGTCGGCTCGGGCAATATCAGTCGGCTGGCACTGCCGGTCATCATCCCGGTCACGGAATTCCGCGACATCTATGGCGTGGCGCTGACCAACATGATTGCCGGCGCCGATCCCGCCGCGGAGCTGAAGAAGGCCACCGAACAGTTCCAGCCGGTTCTCGACAGGAGCGAGCAGGGCTGATGTCGGCCACCACCCCAGAACAGACCGGGGTGACAATGCCGGTTATCGACGGGAGCCAGACGATCCGGCTGGCTCCCAACTACTGGCCTTTCGTTGTCCCCGCACTCGTCGTCGTCGGCGCCGTCATCGTTTTCCCCTGGGCTTTCACCCTGTGGATGAGCGTCAATCGCTGGACGCTCGGCCAGTCGCGGAGCTTTGCCGGGATGGAAAACTATCTCCGCCTGGCCAGCGACCCACGTTTCTGGGAATCCCTTGTTCATACGTTGACCTACACCTTCCTCTCGGTTGCAGCGCCGATGCTGCTGGGCACTCTGGCCGCCCTGATCTTCGATGCCAGGTTTCCGCTGCGCGGCTTGCTGCGCGGCGTCTTCGTCATGCCGATGATGGCGACACCCGTTGCCGTCGCACTGGTTTGGACAATGATGTTCCATCCTCAGCTTGGCGTGCTCAACTACCTGCTGTCGCTGGTCGGCATCCCGGCTCAGGAATGGATATTCAACGCCAACACGGTCATCCCGTCGCTGGTTGCGGTCGAGACCTGGCAGTGGACGCCGCTGGTCATGCTGATCGTGCTCGGCGGGCTGGCCTCGGTGCCGCGCGAGCCCTTCGAAAGCGCCGAGATCGACGGCGCCAATGCCTGGCAGCAATTCCGCTATCTCACTCTGCCGATGATCGCGCCGTTCCTGATGATCGCGGTCATCATCCGCACCATCGATGCGCTGAAGAGCTTCGACATCATCTACGCGATGACCCAGGGCGGGCCGGGCACGGCGTCGGAGACCATCAACATCTATCTCTACAACACCGCCTTCTCCTACTACGATATCGGCTACGGTTCGGCCATGGCCGTGGTGTTCTTCGTCGTCATCGTGGCCCTGTCTTTTGTCCTGCTGATGCTGCGCCAACGCTCGCAGTGGATCGATACGGAGGGCAAATAGATGAGTTCACGGCTGCTCAACCAGATCGGTCTGTTCTTCGCTGCCCTGGTTTTCGTCTCGCCGGCGATCCTGTTCTTCCTCTGGATGATCTCGCTGTCGCTGAAATTCGAGATCGACAACGGTGCCTATCCGCCGATCCTGATCCCCGAACGCTTCGCCTGGTCGAACTATGTAAAGGTGTTCGAGGAGAACAATTTCCTGCTCTATCTCTGGAATTCGGTTCTGGTGACCGGCACGGCGACCTTGCTGGCGCTGCTGATCGGCGTACCGGCCGGCTATGGCATCGCACGGCTCAAGGCTGAACGATCGGCGGTCGTCATCATGATCGCCCGCATGACGCCTGGGCTATCCTATCTCATCCCGCTGTTTCTGCTGTTCCAATGGATCGGGATACTCGGCACGCTGTGGCCGCAGATCATCATCCATCTGGTGGTGACGGTGCCGATCGTGGTGTGGGTGATGATCGGCTATTTCGAGACCACGCCGATGGAACTGGAAGAGGCGGCCAACATCGACGGCGCCAGCTCCTGGCAGGTTTTCCGGCTGGTTGCCCTGCCCATCGCCAAGCCGGGCATCGTCGTCGCCTTCATCCTGTCCGTGATCTTCTCGTGGAACAATTTCGTCTTCGGCGTGGTGCTCGCCAGCCGTGAGACGCGCACACTCCCGGTCGCCGTCTACAACATGCTGTCCTACGAGCAGGTCAGCTGGGGGCCGCTCGCCGCGGCGGCGCTGGTGGTGACGTTGCCGGTGCTGATCCTGACCATGTTCGCGCAAAGGCAGATCGTCGCGGGGCTGACCGCCGGCGCCGTCAAGGGCGGCTGAGGGCGCGTCCTGACATCACTCTTTTCCAGGAAAGATCCAATGGCATCGGTAACAATCAACAACGTGCAGAAGGCCTTCGGGGCCACCAAGATCATTCACGACGTCAGCGTCGATATCGCCGACGGAGAATTCGTCATCCTGGTCGGCCCGTCGGGATGCGGAAAATCGACGCTGCTGCGCATGATCGCAGGCCTTGAGACGATCTCCGGCGGCAAGATCGCCATCGGCGAGCGTATGGTCAACAATCTGCGGGCACGGGACAGGAACATCGCCATGGTGTTCCAGAATTATGCGCTCTATCCGCATATGACTGTGGCCGACAATATGGGCTTTGCCCTCAAGATCAAGAGAGCCGACCCGGCCGACACCGCTGGCCGGGTCCGGAAGGCAGCCGGCATCCTCGGCCTGGAAAAGCTGCTTGACCGCTATCCGCGCCAGCTTTCGGGCGGCCAGCGCCAGCGCGTCGCGATGGGCCGCGCGATCGTACGCGACCCACAGGTCTTCCTGTTCGACGAGCCGCTCTCCAACCTCGATGCCAAATTGCGCGTCCAGATGCGCGGCGAGATCAAGGCCCTGCACCAGCGGCTGGGTACCACGACGATCTATGTCACGCACGACCAGATCGAGGCCATGACGATGGCCGACAAGATCGTCGTGCTGCATGATGGCCTGGTCGAGCAGATCGGCGCGCCGCTGGACCTCTACGACCATCCGGCCAACCTCTTCGTTGCCGGTTTCATCGGCTCGCCCGCCATGAACTTCATCGCCGGCCGCATCGAGGAGGGCGTGTTCCGCAGCGCCGGCGGGTTGATCCTGCCGTTGCCGGAAGGCGCCCAGCCGGCGGATGCCGCAGGACGCGAACTCGTCTACGGCATTCGCCCGGAACATATCCGGGCGACGGGGCAAGGCGTGCCGGGCACGATCACGCTTCTCGAGGCGACAGGCTCGGAAATCTTCGCCAGGGTCGACTGCTCCGGTGAAGAAATTTCCTGCCTTTTCCGAGAAAGGCTTGCGCTCAAGCAAGGCGAAGGGGTGCGGATCGAGATCGACCGCGCATGTGCGCATCTGTTCGACGCAGCAACCGGTCGGCGCATCTGACTCGGTGGTCCGGTAATGCGTCGTCGGCCTAGGTCGGCAACGCGAATTCACCGGCGAGTTCGATGGCGCGGCCTTCGCGGGCCGATCTCTGGGCGGCAAGACCCATGACGACGGCCCACCAGCCGTCTTGCAAGGTCACTTCCACCTTGCCTTGTCCGCGCACCGCAGCGGTGAAGCGGGCGTGCTCGAAATAGGTCGAACCGTTATGGTCGCCTGCCTCGAGCAGCCGGGGGTCGACGGGAATCTCCAGCAGTCGTGGTCCAGGCGGATTGCGCGGACTAACGATCAACTGGGGCACTGGCGCAGGGCCAAGGTGGGTCGGCCAGAAACGGCCTGGTCCGGGCACCAGACATTCGATCTTTCCGTCGCCGCCGACAGCGCAGAGTTCCTCCTGGTAGCGGCTGCCCTCGGCAAACATGCACAGTTCCAGCATGGCGCGCGCGCCGCTTGCGAAATCAACCAGCACATAGCCATGGTCAAGGATATCTGGCCTCTCACCGCCATAGCGTTCGTCGAGATGGTTTACGGCCTGTCCAGCGCTCGCCATCACGCGGACGGGGTCCGATCCGAGGATCAGCCGCATCAGGTCGAAGAAGTGGCAGCACTTCTCGACGAACGTGCCGCCGGTGTTGCGGTTGAAGCGGTTCCAGTCGCCGACCTTGGCCAGAAACGGGAAGCGGTGCTCGCGGATCGTCAGCATGCGGATGCCGCCGGTGGCGTGGCGCGCCTGCTCGACGAATACGGCGACGGGGGGCATATAGCGATATTCCATGGCCACCCAGACGAGCGGAAGCCGAGCTTTCAACGCCGCGATCCGCCCCTCGTCGGCGCCCTCGGTGAAGAGCGGCTTTTCCACCAGTACCGGCAGTGGTCGAAGTGCGGCGATCTGCTCCATCTGACCGAGGTGCTGGTGGTTGGGGCTGGCAATCAAGACGCAGTCCACCTCATCCATGGCCAGCAGTTCGGCGATCGATGCCGCCGATCGCGCGCCCGACGCCGTCGCCAGCGACGCCGCCAACATGCCGGGGTCCGGCTCGACGATCGCGGCCACATGCGCATCGGGCAACAGAGCGATATTGCGGATATGCTCGCGGCCCATCATGCCGCAGCCGATGATGCCGTAGCCGATCGATGATCTGGTCACGCTGCGTCTTCCTCCGGCCTATCTGAAACGCGTGACGTACCGCGCCGCGCCCGGATCGAACCAGCTGCGGGAATATTCCGCGCTGGCGCCGTCGCCAGCCCAGGCGATACGTTCTATGAACCCCACGACCGTCCCCGGCGGTGGCCTGAATTCGAGCGGGGCCCAGTCCGGGGCGGGTGCGACGGCAACATGGTCTTCGGCGCGAACGATCGAAAAGCCGAGCGCGAGCCGGTAGTGGAGATAGAGGGATTCCGACAAATCCTGGCGCTTGAGCCGCTCGGCGCGGCTGACGTCCAGCCAGATCTCCTCGACCGCGGCCGGCTCGCCGTCGAGCCGCCGCAGCCGGCGTATACGGTGGGCTTCGCCGGAGCTGCCGAATTGCGGCAGGTCGGCGGGCTTGGGCAGCCGCTCGACGGACAGCACGTCGGCGCTCGGCAGGCCGCCACCGCCGATGCGCTCCAGGCGAAAAAAGGCATAGACCCCGAGCAAGTCGCCGCGCGCCCGCACATAGTTACCCGAGCCCTGGATGCGGTCGAGAAGGCCCTTTTCGGTCAAATCTGCCAGCGCCCTCCTGAGCGTGCCGACGGCAATCCCGAGGCTCGCGGCCATCTCGCGCTCGGGCGGCAGCCGCGCCCCGTCGGCCAGCCGTCCGGCCGCGATTTCGCGGATCAGCATTTCGCTGGTCTGCAAGTGCACAGGCAAGGGCCCACGCATCTGGCTGGATCGGTGGCCGGGGTCAGCCCTTGTCAAATGCATCCCGCGTTCCAATCACATCCCGGTTTCGGGTTCGCTCAAATTGATACAGTATTGATCTACAACAAAACGAATGCTACGCAAGCCCTATTCGCAGCTCCGGACCTCTTTGAAGAATGGCCCGGGCTTCTTTTTTGAAGAGTGGCAATGAGCATCGTCCCAATCACCTCGCCGGATCTCGATGCAGCCGAAGTCTCGTGGTTCGCCGCACTCTGCTCGGACGACTATCGCTATCTCGGTGTGCCGGACGGCGCGTTGCGCTCGAGCTGGGCGCATTGCTCCGAGATCGTGAAGACGTCCGAGGAACTAGGTTTCCGCAACATCTTGTGTCCGTCGTCCTATCAGGTCGGCCAAGACACGCTGAGCTTCGTAGCCGGCTGCGCGCCGATCACCTCGAAGATCAATCTGCTCGCCGCTGTGCGCTGCGGCGAGATGCAGCCGATCATGCTGGCGCGCACGATTGCGACGCTGGATCACATGCTGGAAGGCCGGCTGACGGTGAACATCATTTCGTCTGACTTTCCGGGCGAGACGGCCGACAGCGCCTACCGTTATCAGCGTTCGCGCGAGGTTGTGCAGATCCTGCGCCAGGCCTGGACCAGGGACAGCATCGATTTCGAGGGCGAGGTCTATCGCTACAAAGGACTCTCGACGGCGCCAGCGAAGCCCTATCAGCAAAATGGCGGCCCGCTGCTCTATTTCGGCGGTTATTCGCCCGACGCGCTCGAGCTTTGCGCCGAACAGTGCGATGTCTACCTGATGTGGCCGGAAACCAGGGAGGAACTTGCCGGCCGCATGAAGGCCGTCCACGAACGCGCCGAGCGCCATGGGCGGACGCTCGACTACGGCCTGCGCGTCCACATGATCGTGCGCGATACCGAGGCCGAGGCAAAGGAATATGCCCGGGAGCTGGTTTCGAAGCTGGACGACGAGCAGGGCAGGGCGATCCGCGAGCGCGCGCTCGACGCCCGATCGCTCGGCGTATCGCACCAAGCCAGGAACCGCCAGATCGCCGATGCCGAAGGCTATGTCGAGCCGCATCTGTGGACGGGCGTCGGGCGGGCGCGCTCTGGTTGCGGCGCGGCGCTCGTGGGCTCGGCCGATCAGGTTCTGTCGGAAATCGAGACGTATATGAAGATGGGGATCCGCGCCTTCATCTTTTCCGGCTACCCGCATCTCGACGAGGCGCGTCATTTCGGCACCAAGGTGTTGCCTCAGCTCAAGACATGCTCGCTCCCGCACGCCTATGGCCGGGTGCCGGAACGGATCCCGGCGACACCACTGGGAACGGGGGAGCGCCGCTGATGGAGCATGTCGTGTGCGATCCACGCCTTTTGCGCAATGCCTTCGGGCGCTTCGCCACCGGCGTCACGGTCGTCACCACCGGCACGGCCGACGGCCCGGTCGCAATCACTGCCAACAGCTTCTCATCCGTGTCGCTCGATCCGCCGCTGGTGCTCTGGTCTATCGGCCGCCACTCGCGCCGGTTCGAAGCCTTCGCCAATTCCGCGCACTACGCCATTCACGTGCTGGCGGAAGATCAAATCGATCTGTGCTGGCGTTTTTCGAAGTCGGGGACGGACTTTGCCGATCTTGACCTGTCGTGGAGCGAGCACGGCGTGCCATTGCTGCCGCGCGCACTGGCGCGGTTCGAATGCAGCGTCGCCGACCGCTTCCCGGCTGGCGACCATATGATCCTGCTTGGACGTGTCCTTGAACTGCAGACGCAAGAGGGTTTGCCGCTGCTCTTTGCTGGCGGCAAGTCGCGCGCTCAAGAGGCCAGTTGATGACCGCCGGCGCCGCTTCGGGCTGGTGCCGTCGACTGGCGCACCACGAGATTGCAGGCAAGTTCGACGCGACGCGGCGGCGACCCCGAATGGGCCATATCGTCGAGCAGCAGGCTAAGCGCCGCCGATCCGATCTCGCGCATGGGAATGTGCATCGCCGTCAGCGGCGGGTTGCAGAAGGCAGCGAGCGGCAAGTCGTCCATACCGACCACGGACACATCGCCAGGCACCGAATATCCGGCCTCCTGGACGCCGGCGATGGCACCAAACGCCAAGCTGTCGCCGGCCGTCAGCACGGCGGTGAAATCGAGGCCACGGGCCGCGATGCGCTCGGTCACGGCCCTGCTCGCAAGTTCCGGCAGCCAGTCCTGCACCTCAACCACGAAGTCGTCGAAGCCGGCAATTCCGGCTGTGATCAGCGCGTCGCGCCAACCTTCGTAGCGCCGCTCGATCGTGCGCCGGCCACGCCGCATCAGGAACAGGATGCGGCGGTGGCCGAGGCCGATCAGATGCTGCGCCGCAAGCATGGCGGCAGAGCGATTGCAGGGCGTCACGCTCGAATGGCGCATCGAGGGATCGTCGCCGTTGACGAGCACGATCGGCTTGGCGAATCCGGCTGTCAGCGTCAGCACATCGTCATCGTCCAGCGTCAGAAACAGGCAGCCGGCGACGCTGTCGTCGCGCTCGGATTCACGCAGCAGCGCGATTTCGTCCTCGGGCGCCGAAACCGGCCGGGTCACGAGTTCGACGCCCAGCAACCGGGCGCGCTCGTTGAGTCCATCAAGGACATGGTAGGTGAACTGATTGCGGGCACTGTCCACCATTGCCACGCTGCTTGCGGCCAGGATGACCTTGCGGCCGGCAACCGAGGCGGGAATGGCATAGTTCATCGACTTCGCCGTTTCGATGATCCTGGTGCGAAGCTCGTCCCTCACGCCGCCGACACCGCTCAGCGCACGGGAGGCGGTGCTGACCGACACGCCGCAACGCGCCGCGATCTCCTCAAGTCGAATGCGGCGGCTGGGGCGGCCGCGCTTGCCCTGGATATTCATCCGCTCGGTCACCTCCGGCAAAGTCATCCGATTAATGCAAAAAATTTTCAGATTGCGCAAGAAAAATGGCTGTGAAACAGTTCTGATGAAGCGGGAGAAACGGGAGGAGTGATGCCGCTATCGGCCGAACGCCTGAATTCCGCGCTTGCCAGCCTCGTGGCGGGCATGACCGGCTTGCGTCATGACGGGCGGTTCCATGAGCCGAATCTCGACGGCACGCCGGGCGATTATGTCAGCTTCGACAGCTGGGAATGGCCGCAAGGCGTCGGGCTCTACGGGCTGGTTCGGCTGTGGGCGCAGACCGGCGACGATCGGCTGCTGCAGACGATCGAGGCCTGGTACGACCGACGCATCGCTGCCGGTCTCCCTGCGATGAACGTCAACACCACCGCGCCCCTTTTGGCGCTAAGCGAATTGTGGCGGCGCCGGCGCCAGCCGCGCTTCGAGCCGGTGCTGCGCGAATGGGCCGAGCGCGTGGCCACCGCCTTGCCGCGGACGCCCGAAGGCGGTTTCCAGCATGATGTTTCGGACCGGGTCAATGACGACGAATTGTGGGACGACACGCTGTTCATGGTGGCGCTGTTCCTCGCATCCTACGGCCAGGCTGCCGGCCAGCGTCGCTTCGTCGAGGAAGCAGAAAGGCAATTCCTGGTCCACGCCCGTTATCTCGCTGACCCGGCATCAGGGCTGTGGTTTCACGGCTGGACGTTCGCGGGACGGCACAATTTCGCCCGCGCGCGTTGGGCGAGAGGCAATGCCTGGATTACCGTCGGCATCCTGGAACTGGTGGAGTTCGCCGAAATTGCACCTTCGGTCCGGGCCTATCTGCTCGGCGTGCTGGACACGCAGATCAACGCCCTGCTCGAGGTGCAGGCAGGTTCGGGCGCATGGCACACTCTGCTCGACGACCCGACATCTTACGAGGAGATTTCCGCCACGGCCGGCTTCGGCTACGGGTTGATGAAGGCCGCGCGGCTCGGAATCGGCTCGACAGAGTGCCGTGCCGCCGGCCTCCGCGCCTTGGAAGCCGTGGTGGCCAACATCGATGACAAAGGTGTGGTGGCGAACGTGTCCTATGGCACACGCATGGGCGCCGACCTGCAGTTCTATCGCGATATACCCATCCATCCGACGGGCTACGGGCAGGCGCTGGCCATTCTGTGCCTGACCGAAGGGGCGCGGCATCTGCAGTCGAAGGTGGAGGCGGCATGATGCGGACGCTCTATGGCGCGTCGCCGGGCGATATTGCCGGCATGGACACGGACCGGCTGAGGGCCGAGTTCCTCGTCGACGGCTTGTTCCGGCCTGGCGCGATCGAATTCGTCTACACCCATGTCGACCGCATGATCGTCGGTGGCGCGGTGCCGCTGGCCAACCCGCTGGCATTCGGCAACGGGGCCGAAGTCGGCACCCCGCTCTTCTTTGACGCGCGCGAGATGGGCATCGCCAATCTCGGCGGCAATGGCACGGTCGCGGTGGACGGCCGGCGCTTTCACGTGGCTAACCGCGACATCGTCTATGTCGGACGCGGAGCGCGTGAGGTGACGCTGGAGAGCGACGATCCGGAGAGGCCGGCACGCTTCTACATGAACTCGGTGCCGGCCGGCGCCGATGTTGCGCACCGTCTCATCGTCACCAGCGAAGCCAGGCCGCTTGTGCTCGGCGAGGAGGCCCGCGCGAACAGGCGCACGCTACGCATGTACATCCATCCCGAAGTGGCCCCGTCCTGCCTCTTGCTGATGGGGATCACCGACCTCGCGCCGGGCAGTGTGTGGAACACCATGCCGCCGCATCTGCATGAGCGGCGCATGGAAGCTTATTGCTATTTCGACCTCGCCGAGGCCGACCGTGTAATCCATCTGATGGGCCGGCCAGACAAGACGCGCCACCTGATGGTCGCTGACGGCGACGTCGTCCTGTCGCCTGCCTGGTCTATCCATATGGGTGCCGGCACCGGCCCCTATGCCTTCGTCTGGGGCATGACCGGCGAGAACCAGGCCTACACCGATGTCTATCCAGTTGCCGTGAAGGATTTGCGATGAGCGAGGCCGCGCAAAGCGTTCGGACGGATTTTACGCTGCGCCGGCCGCTCATGGCGGGGCAGCCAATCGTCTATTGGCGGCTCGGGTCTATCGCCGAGCAACGCTACGACGTGGCCGACCAGCCCATGCAAGGCGAGATGGACCCCTTCTTCTTCCTGACCAAGCACAAGAATTTCATTCCCCATGAATATCCGTGCCGCACGCAGTTCGCAGCGGAACGACGCGGCAAGCGACCACAGGTCAGCGCCGAATTCGGCGCCGAGCGCATCTGGCTGCCCTTCGCCTCGCCGCGCATCGACCTATCGGGCTTCTGGTTCCGGCCGACGGTGCTTGGAACCTGGGCCGAGACCACCATCGAGGCGGCCTCGACTGGCGAGGCGCTGGTGCGGCTGCGCACATGCGGCGGCGCCACACTCTTTGCCAATGGCGAGGAAGCCGGCTGGATGGCGCCCTACGGCCGCAATCTGGAAAGTGCAGAGCATTTCAAGATCGCGCTGAAGGCCGGCCGCAACGACGTCCGGATATGGTTCGACGATCTCGCAGAGCGCGACGCCCGCTACTATTTCCAGCTCGATTATCTATCCGGTCCGGCTGCTTCGGTGGCACTGCCGATCGAAGTCGAGAGCGGCGTTGCCGATGCGATGGAAGCAGCCCTTGACGACATGCATTTCGACCGTCCCGCCTATGACGGCGGCGAGGTGGCGCTCGTCACCGGCGTGGCCCTGCCGCGCGACGCGCAAGTCGAGATCGAGATCGAAGGCGATTTCATGTCGATCGAGACGCCGGTGCGCTTCGCCTTCGATCTGCCGGCGGGCCAGACGCGGCTGCCGATCGCCGATACCGAGCAGCTGCCGGCCGACTTTCGCCATTTCAAGGTGGCGCTGACGGTCGCAGACCATGCCGTATCGCGTGTCTTCGGCGTCGAGATATGCCACGCGCGCCGTCAGGGCGATGCGCCGGAAACGCTTACCGCGCGTATAGATGAAGCCCTGCGCGAGGTCGCCGGTCACGCCGAGGCCGATACGGTGCGCGCGCTGGCGCGCCTGGCGATCGGGCGGCAGGGCGCCGAGACCGACGCCATGATCTCCGGCACGCTGCCGGCGATCGAGGATTGTCACGATTGCGCCGACTTCATCCTGGTGCCGCTGCTGTGGTGCCGCAAGGCCTATGGCGATCGGCTGGAAGCGAGCCTGCGCGCGCGCGTCGACAACGCCATCCTCGGCTATCGCTACTGGATGGACGAGCCCGGCAATGATGTGCAGTGGTACTTCTCCGAGAACCACGCGCTGCTCTTCCACACCGCCGCCTATATTGCCGGGGGCCTGTTGCCTGATGTGCGGTTCGTGCGGTCGGGCCGCCTTGGCCGCGAACAGTCCGCGGTTGGAGCCGCGCGTGTACGCGCCTGGCTCGACCATTTCGAGGCATGGGAGATGGCCGAGTTCAACTCGGCGCCTTATTTCCCGATCGACCTCAAGGGCCTGTGCGCGCTTTACGCGCTGGCCCCGGACAAGGACATCGCCGAACGTGCCGGCAAGGCAATCATACGCCTGCTTGAAATCGTCGCCCGCTCGGCGCATCGCGGCATCCTCACCGGGGCGCAGGGCCGCTCCTATGAGCACACGCTGCGCGCCGCGCGTTCCCTGGAATTATCCGGCATCTGCCGCATGCTTTGGGGCAAGGGCAACTACGGCATGCGCTTTCACGCGCTGCCGCAGCTGGCATTGTGCCTGCGGGATCACGATTTGAGCGTTCCGGACGGGTTGGCAGCAATTGCTTCCCTCACCGACGATACGGCGTGGGAATGGACTTTTGCGCAGGGACAAGACCGCTTCGCGCGGCTCTACCACTACAAGACGCGCGACCATGCGATGGGCAGCGCCGCTGGCTACCGCTGGAACCAATGGGGTTATCAGGAGACCGTCATTCACGCCCGGCTGGGCAAGAATCCGGATGCGCAGATCTGGATCAACCACCCCGGCGAAGTGCTGCAGTCGGGATATGGCAGACCATCATATTGGGGTGGCTCAGGCACTTTGCCCCGGCTTCACCAATACCGCGACCTCGCCGTCGTCAGCTTCTTCTGCTCGGATGAACAACCCGACTTCACGCACGCCTGGTTTCCCGCACGTGCCTTCGATGCCGTGCAAGTGGGTGGCGATCGGGCGTTCGCGCAATCGGGCGACGCCTTCGTCATGCTGAAGACGGATGTTCCGCTCACGCAGGTAGTGGCCGGCCCGACGGCCGGCAACGAGTTGCGGGCGGCGGGACGCAGGACGACATGGATCATTCGCCTCGGTGACCAGAATGCCAATCGGCCGGCCCTCGACGCCTGGACTGCCGTTTTTGGGGACCTGTCGGTGCGGTCGGGTCCCGGCGGCGAGTTGATCGTCGAGGATCCGGAATACGGCACGGTGCATTTCCTCGCCGACGCAAGGATCGTGGCTGAGGGACGTACACTCGATCCGGCCAACTGGACCGTGCGCGGTGAGGCGATGCGCATGAAGCACAGAGAGTAGGGAGGAGATCGGCTGCGACGCTCAAGAGGAGGAGGGCGTAGCAGGCTTGAACCATCGGGGCGCCGCCCCGCTAAAGGAGGAGACGAAGCATGAATAAGACCCGCACTTTGCTGGCCGCGCTATCGGTCAGCCTGCTCGCATCGACCAGCGCGTTTGCCGGCGACGTGCGCATCATGTGGTATTCGGACGGTGTCGAGGGCGATGTCATCCAGGACATTCTGAACCGCTTCATGAAGGACAATCCCGACATCCACGTCACGCTCGACAACGTCGCCTACAAGGTGATCCAGGAGCAGTTGCCCATCCAGCTCGAAGCCGGCCAGGGTCCGGACATCGCCCGCGTCACAAACATCAAGGAGCTTGCCCAGCACTGGCTCGATCTCAGGCCACTGGTGGCCGATCCGAAATATTGGGAGGACAATTTCGCTGACACGCTGGACTGGATGCGCCCCGACGGCTCCAACGCCATCCCGGGTTTCATGACCCAGCTCACGCTCACCGGCGGCTTCGCCAACAAGACGCTGTTCGAACAGGCCGGCGTGCCGCTGCCCGGTGACAAGGCGACCTGGGACGACTGGGTCAAAGCCGCCGCCGAGGTGGCGAAGAGCCAGCAGCTTCCGGCTGCCTTCGCCATCGACCGTTCCGGTCACCGCATTTCGGGTCCGAATGTCTCCTTCGGAGCGAACTATATCGGCCCCGATGGCATGCCGGCGAAAGTGGACGACGGCACCAAGGCTTTCGTCGGCAAGCTCGTCGACTGGACCGCCAAGGGCCTGATGCTGAAGGATACCTGGGTTTCGGCGGCAGGCTCGACCTATCGCGCGGCCGCCGACGACTTCATCAACGCCCAGATCCCGTTTTATTATTCGGGTAGCTGGCAGGTCGCCAATCTATCGACCAAGATCGGCGATAGTTTCGACTGGGTGGCGACCGGCTCGCCTTGCGCTACCGCAGGCTGTTCGGGCGTGAAGGGCGGCGCGGCGCTGGTCGCCATCAAATACACGAAGAATCCCAAGGACGTCGCCAAGGTCATGGATTATCTGGCCCGTGAAGACGTGGTAAAAGAGTTCAGCGAGCGCACGCTGTTTCTGCCCGCGCACAAGGGCGTCGTAGACAAGGGCGGGCTGAAATGGGTCTCGGCCGACAAGAACGTCGGTCCGGCGCTCGACAAGTTCGTCAAGGCGGCGGCTGAAACCCTGCCGGCGGCCGATGCGCTGCCGCCGTGGAAGTGGGCCAACGCTTACTTCGCCGCGCTGGTGACGCGCGTCAGCCAGGTGATGGCCGGCGAGCTCAGCCTCGACGATGCCTGGGGCAGGATCGACCAGGATATCGCCGACAAGGTTGCCGAGGCGAAGTGACCGCCGCCGCGACACTGAAGGCAGGGATTGGCGCCGCCCTCGCGGCGCCGGTCGTGTGGCTGGCGTCGATCGTCAACGTGCCGCTGAAGTTCTGGCAGCGAGCGACGGGCACCGGCGGCATGGCCGCGTTCTTCCTCGCCCCAAACATGGCGATCTTCGGCATTTTCGTCCTGGTGCCGATGATCATCAACTTTTTCTATTCGGCCACGTCGGGAACGGCCTACTTCCTGCAGGACCGAACCTATGTGGGGCTCGAGCAATATCAGCGCCTGCTCGATTGCGGCAACTACCTGGACACTGCCACTTGCCACGAGGATCTCTTCTGGAAGGCCGTGCACAATACCGGCCTGTTCGTCGTCGTGCAGGTGGCGCTGATGACGGTCGTGTCGATGGCGACAGCGTTGATCCTCAACCGCGAGATCGTCGGGCGCAGCTTCTGGCGCGCGGTGTTCTTCTTTCCGGTGCTGTTGTCGCCCGTCGTCACCGGCCTGATCTGGCGTTGGATCCTGCAGCGCCAGGGCCTGCTCAACCTGATCGTCCATGATCTGGGCGGCGAGCCGCACAACTGGCTGACAGACCGTTTCTGGGCTTTCACCGCCGCGGTCAGCGTTTCGGTTTGGGCACATATGGGCTTCTATACGCTGATCTTGCTTGCCGGATTGCAGGCGATCCCGCGCGACCTTTACGAAGCGGCCGAGATGGACGGCACGAAGCCGGCGCGGGTGTTCTGGCGCATCACGCTGCCGCTGCTGATGCCGAATCTGCTTGTCGTTATCGTACTGGCGCTGATCCGCGCTGTGCAGATCTTCGACGAAGTCTATGTGCTGACGGGTGGAGGGCCGGGAACCTCGACCCTCTATATCACGCAGTACATCTATGAGATCGGCTTCGCCTCCCTGCTGCGCAACCCGGGGCTGGCTTCGGCGGCTTCGATCCTGATGGGGTTGGTGCTGGTCGTGCTCACCTTGGTTCAGCTGCAGGTCGGACGCCGGGGTGAGCGGAAAGGAGCCCGCGAATGAGCGGCGTGATGACATTCCTGACCCGCCGGCGCGGCGGTCGCGGCTGGCACTGGACGGATATCGTGAGCTGGCTGTGGCTGCTCGGCGGCGTTGTCATCATGTTCGGCCCGGCCGTCTGGCTGGTGGGTTCGTCATTCAAGACGCCGGCACAGCTCGCCGAGTTCCCGCCGACCATAATGCCTTATGTCAGCCAACACGCGAGGGTCGAAGGCTACGACAAGCCGCTGACCCTCTACAGGGTGAAGTTGCCGGATGGTTCGACCAAGGTGCTGGCCGAGGTGCGGCGCATCGGCATCGTGGCGCAAATGGTGGATCCGCAGGCGCCGAACGATATCGTGAAGGTCAACATCGCCGACCGGCAGCCGGTGCGCGAAATCGGCTTCGCGACGGAGAATTACACCGAGCCCTTCGTCCATTTCGACTTCCTGCGCTATCTGCGCAATTCGGTTTTTGTGACGGCAATGGCAACGCTGATCACGCTGCTCACCAATTCGATGGCCGCCTTCGCCTTGTCGAAATACAAGTTCCGCGGTCGCGATCTGACGATGCTTGTGATCGTCGGTACGCTGATGGTGCCGCTGTCGGTCATCCTGGTGCCGCTCTATTCGGTGGTGGGCGCCGTCGGACTGCTCGATTCGCTGTGGGGCGTGATTTTGCCGACCGTGGCGACGCCAACCGGCGTCTTCCTGCTGCGCCAATATATGCTGACCATCCCCGACGAGCTGCTCGATGCGGCGCGCATGGACAACGCTTCCGAATGGCAGATCTACTGGCGCATCGTATTGCCGCTTGCAGCACCGGCGCTCGCCGTGCTGGCGATCTTCTCGGTCGTCTGGCGCTGGAACGACTTTCTGTGGCCGCTGGTGGTGCTGTCGCGCAAGGAACTCTACACACTCCAGGTCGGCCTCAACACCTATGCCGGCCAGCTAAACGTGCAGTGGCACTACATCCTGGCGATGACCGTGGTGACGATGATCCCCGTCGTCCTCGTCTTCGTCTTCCTGCAGCGTTACATCACTTCCGGCATTGCCGGCACCGGGCTGAAGTGAGGATGTCATGGGACGGATAACGCTGACCAACATCGATCGCGCTTACGGCAAGATGAAGATCTTGCACGGCATCAACCTCGACGTCGGTGACGGCGAGATGCTGGTCCTCGTCGGCCCGTCGGGTTGCGGCAAGTCCACGCTGCTGCGGTTGATTGCCGGGCTCGATCGGCCGACCGACGGCAAGGTCGAGATCGACGGGGTCGACGTCACTAACGTTTCGGCCGCGCAACGCGGTCTGGCGATGGTGTTCCAGTCTTACGCGCTCTACCCGCACATGAGCGTGCGCCAGAACCTCGCCTTCGGGCTTGAAAACATTCGTATGCCGAAGGCCGAGATCGACGCGCGGATCACGGAAGCGACGCGCATGCTGGAAATTGCTCCCTATCTAGACCGCCGGCCCGGTCAATTGTCGGGCGGCCAGAAGCAGCGCGTGGCGATCGGCCGTGCGGTGGTGCGCAATCCGACCGCCTTTCTGCTCGATGAACCGCTGTCCAACCTCGATGCCGAACTGCGCATCACCATGCGCGCTGAACTGGCGGGCCTGCACCGGCGGCTGGCAACCACGATGGTCTACGTCACCCATGACCAGATCGAGGCGATGACGCTGGCGGACCGCATCGTGGTCATGCGCTCGGGGCGGATCGAACAGGTCGGCCGGCCGCTCGATCTCTACAACGCGCCGGCCAACCTGTTCGTCGCCGGCTTCATCGGCGCGCCGCGGATGAACCTGCTGCCGGTGAAGGTGCGTTCGGCAAGCGGCGCCGAGGTGCGTGTCGAAGGTCCAGGCGGGCTGTCGGCCTCGATCGCCGCCGACGGGGTCGCGCTGAAACCGGGAGACGACGCGACGCTTGGCATCCGGCCACACGACATCCAACTTTCGAATGGCGGCAAGGGATCGGTGGAAGCGCGGGTAACGCTGGCCGAGGCGTTGGGACCGGAAACAGTTGTCCACGCCACCATTGCCGGCGACAGCAAACTTATCGCCGTTCTCAAGCAGCAGGGCGTTGAATCGCAAGGGCCGCCGATCAACCTCGCTCTGCCGCCGGAGCGCATGCATCTCTTCGATGCCGCCGGGCTGCGTGTCGCACCGCGTTAGCCGGCGGCAAGATAGTGGGTTGCTTTTCATGAACCCTCGCAACTGCGCACAGCGAATGCGTGTTGCGCTTGTCAAAATAGGTGAACGTTAAGACAACCGAACTCTTCAAGAGGGCGCTCTCTGCGATCATTGCTGCCACAGGATGATCCGGAAACACTTCAAAGTGGATTTTCTCGTGGGCGGTCTTCGGCACTACGGAGATCCGCGCCGGCACGTTCGCGCGCCTGAATCCGGCTGACTGATAATACGACCTGTGCTGAGGTTCAGTACGAACTACCGATCAGGTTCTGTTGTCCGGCTTCGTCATCCAAAGGACCGGGATGCGCCTGATCACGCTTGCGCCATTTGGCATTCTGCTCTTCGCAGGCGCGATGTGGCTGCTGTCTGCTTCGACGAGCGGTAGCGTCTTACCTGTCCGGCTCGTATTCCCAGTGATATGTGTTGATGCATCGATCCGCGTCGCTCCTCGCGCGAGGCCATCGTAAGGGCCCCCGTAGCGGCGATATCTCCGCGCAATGCATGGATTTCCATGAGATGCAGCCGAGGCATGGCGGAACTAGATTTAGGCGGTGAGTTCGCCTGTCCAGATATTGAAAACAAGTGCTATATCAAGCGCTGACCGTCCCCAGGCTTTTTTGTCCGACAGGAGAAGCCAATGACAGCAGCGTCCAACTCACTTGGCGAAATCGACCCCGAAGCAACGCTTGCGCTGCAAATCATCGAGAGCATGCCCGGCCACGCGTGGGCAGCCGATGCCGCCGGAAGATTCACCTATGTCAGCCCAAACACCCTGGCGTTCCTCGGCAACACGCATGAGGGTCTCAACACTTCCGAAGACGACGATGAGTTCGGCTGGCGTCGAGCCGTCCATCCCGACGATTATGATCCTGTAGCCGCCAGATGGCGGCATTGCCTCGAAACCGGCGATCCCTATGATACCGAGCATCGCCTGCGGCGCGCCGATGGCGTCTATCGCTGGTTTCGAAGCTCAGGACGACCTTTTCGCGATAGCCAGGGGCGCATCATTCAATGGTACGGCACGACAATAGACATTGAGGACCAGAAGCGGGCCGAGTCAGCATTGCGCGACCGGGAGCGGGAACTCTCGCAACTCGTGGACATGGTCCCGAGTCACATCTGGCGGCTCGATCCCGACGGCGAGCCGATCTTCTTCAATGGGCGCATGGTCGACTTTCTCGGCCTCGACGTAGCGGATCTGGACCGACCGGGCATGAGCCGGCTGGCGGTGATGATACAGGCCGCCGTTCATCCGGACGACGCGGCAGCATTCGGCGATGCACTCCGTGGTTGCTTCGCTACCGGTGCGAGCTTCGCGATGCGCTATCGCCTGCGCCGTGCCGATGGCGTCTATCGCTGGATGTCGAGCCGGGCGGAGCCGATGCGCGATGACGCCGGCCGCATCGTCCAGTGGTACGGCCTCTGTCACGACATAGACGATCAGATGCACGCCGAAGCGGCGTTGCGGCAGAGCGAGCAGCAACTTCAGCACATGATCGACGCGGTGCCGGTCCGCATCTGGAGTGTGATGCCGACCGGCGGGCCGGTCTACTTCAACAAGCGATACCAGGACCATTTCCGCTCCGTTATCGCGAACTTTGATGTGCTCGGCGAGCCGGGCATCGAAACGTTGCTGCACGAGGTGATTCATCCCGAAGATGCGCCCGAGGTGCAGCGCACGTTGTTGACCTGTTTCGAAACTGGCGGCGGCTCCGCGATGCGGTTTCGCTGGCGCGAAAAAGACGGCACCTATCGCTGGGCAGAGTGCAGGGTCGAGCCGCGGCGCGATGACGACGGAACGGTCGTGCAGTGGTACGGGGTTTCTCTCGACATCGACGATGAGGTGCGCGCGCAGGCCGCGTTGCGCAAAAGTGAGCGGCGCCTTCAGCAGCTGATCGACACCGTGCCCGCTTTGATCTGGAGTACGACACGGGAAGGGACGCCTTCCTACGTCAACAAACGGTTCACCGATGTAACCGGGGCCACGCTCCACGACATCACCGCCCCGGACGGGTCGCCGTCGCTGAGCGTGATCCACCCAGACGATATCGACACCGCACGGCAGGCGATCCGCCATTCATTCGCAACGGGCGTGCCTTACGTTCAGAGATATCGCCAGAGGCGGGCCGACAGCGGCTATCGCTGGACCGAGACTCGCGCCGAGCCGCTGCGCGACGAAGATGGCAGCATTCTCCAATGGTACGGCGTGAGCGTCGACATCCATGACCTGGTGACCACGCAAGCCGCGTTGCACGACCGGGAACGAGAGCTCTCGCAGCTCGTCAACATGGTTCCGAGCTACCTCTGGCGGCTGTCTCCCAACGGTGAGCCGACCTTCTTCAACAAGCGCCTGATAGATTTTCTCGGCCTGGACATAGCGGACGCGGAAAAGCCGGACACGAGCCTGCTGGCGGCCTTCATTGCCACCGTCGTCCATCCCGACGATGCAGCCAGCCTGAAGGAAGCACTCGACAGCTGCTTTGCCACCGGCGAGCGCTTCTTCATGAAGTATCGCCTGCGCCGTGCCGATGGCGTTTATCGTTGGATGGAGGGCCGCGCGGAGCCGCTGCGGGACCAGGGTGGACGCATCGTCCAATGGTACGGCCTTACGCACGACATCGACGATCAGCTGCGCGTCGAAGAGGCGCTGCGCGAGAGAGAACGCGCTCTCTGGCAGCTCGTTGAAACGCTGCCGGCAATGATCGATTGCGCCGCGCCGGATGGCGAACCGATATATCGCAGCCAGCAGCTCCGCGAATTCCTCGGATACAATCTTGAGGAATTGGACGAAGCGGGAAAGTCCCGGCTGGCTGGCACACTCGACGCCGGTGTTCATCCCGACGACCTGACAGGTGTCAAAGAGAGATATGCCCATTGCCTGTCCACAGGCGAGCCGTATGCGCGACGGCACCGTCTGCGGCGCTTCGATGGTGAATATCGCTGGGTCGAGACGCGCGCCGCGCCGATGCGCAACGCTGAAGGCGCCATAGTGCAGTGGAACGTTATCTGCCTCGACATCGAAAATGAGGTGCGGACACAAGAGGAGCTTCGGCTGGCACAAGAGAGACTTGCGCGTGCGAGCCAGGCGGCGAGCCTTGCCGAACTCTCCGCATCCATCGCTCATGAGGTGAACCAGCCGCTGGCCGCCATCGTAGCCAACTCCAACGCATGCCACCGTTGGCTGTCCGCCGAGCCCCCGAACGTCGAGCGCGCGAAGATCACGGCCGAGCGTATCATCCGCGATGCCAACTCGGCGGCGGATGTCGTCAGCCGCATCCGTGCCTTGTTCAGACCTTCGCTTGAAATGAGAACCAGCACACCGATCCCCAGCGTCGTTGCCGAAGCACGTGACCTTATGGCCGAGGAAGCCATGCGGCGTCGCGTTCGCATGGACATCGACGTCGAAAGCAACCTTCCGCTGGTTGCGTTCGATCGCGTCCAGATTCAGCAGGTCCTGGTCAACCTCATTCGCAACGGCATGGAGGCGATGGACAACACGGCGGGCGACAAGGTTCTCGGAATGCGCGTGCGCCGGATAGAGGACACGATCCAGACCGAGGTCCGCGACCGAGGCCCGGGTATCGAACGTCCCGACAAGATATTCGAGCCGTTCTTTACAACGAAAGGGAACGGAATGGGCATGGGGCTCGCGATCTCCCGTTCGATCATCGAGTCTCACGGCGGACGCCTTTGGGCGGAGAATAGCGTGCCGCGTGGGGCGACATTCATCTTCACCCTCCCGGTTGAAGCGAAAGCTGCGCAATAACTGGCGGCGCTCAGTAAGCGCTTGGTTTTTTCGGCTCTCGGTGAAGGGGCGCCGCCGCCCCGTGCAATGCATGGATTTCCATGAGGTGCGGTTGGGGCGTGGCGGGATTAGGGTGGCTACGTGAGTCCGTCAGCCCAGTCCAGCTATCAAGAGCAAGTGCTACACGAAGCGCCGACAATCTCCAGAGTTTGTTTGTCCGTCAGGGGCACCCGATGACGATAGCGCCCAACTCACTTGGCGAGACCGATTCCAGCGCAACGCGCGCGTTAACGCATGACTTGGACCGATCCGGACCGGGAAGTGGCCGATCTTTCGCGACGAATGAACCGGGCCTGATTCGCGGCAACATGATCAGTGATCTTGAAAGAGGCAGGTTGTCGCGCGTCTGGTCGCACCGTCCCCAATTCTTACATCTGGGGCTTTTTATTACGGCCTATGTCCTGGGCTGCGGCTTCGCCCAGTCGCTCGCAATCATACCTGGAACAGGGATTTCCATTTGGCCTCCGAGCGGGCTTTTCATCGCTACGCTTGTCTTCGCCTCCAGGTATAGCTGGCCGTGGTGGGTGCTGGGGGCCTGTGTGGCAGAACTGTTCAGCAACTTCTTGTGGTTCCACACTCCGCTGCCCGCGGCCTTCCTGATCTTTGCCGGCAACGCTCTTGAAGCGGTGGCCGGCGCATGGCTTGTGAACCAGACCTGCAAGCGCCCAGTTCGGCTGGAAACGTTGCGGGACGTTCTCGCATTCGTCGCACTGGCCGCTGGAGTTGCGCCAGTTGCAAGCGCGACGGTGGGAAGTGCGGCGCTTTCGTGGTTTGGCATACAATCGCAAACCTTTGCGACGGCTTGGCCGCTGTGGTGGATCGGAGACGCGACGGGAGTCCTGATCGTAGCGCCACTGGCGCTGGTCGTGTTCCAGAACTGGCGCGGCAAGGCGCAGCTCTCGGCGGCGCGGTGGATGGAAGCTTGCGTCCTGGGGCTGATCTTTCTTGGTACCGCCGCCCTTTCCTTGAGCGGCTATCTGCCCTTCGCCTACATCATCATGCCGCCTCTTCTTTGGGCCGCGGTGCGCTTTGAGTTCCGAGGCGCCGCCGTAGCATTGACCGTTCTCGCTCTGATCACGGCGGTATTCACGATATCCGGCGCCAGCCAATTTGCCGGCGATCCCGAGTCCCAGAAGCACAACCAGATCATGCTGCAGCTTTTTCTGGCCATCTCTGCATTTTCGGCGCTCGTCGTGGCCGCCATTTCCAGGCAGCATCAGGCGGCGGTGCTCACTTTGCGCCAAAGTGTGGAGACCTTGCGGGAGCGGGAGCGAGAACTCTCGTTGCTGGTCGAAATGATCCCCGCTCACATCGCCCGTATGGCGCCCAACGGCGAACCAACCTTCTTCAGCAAACGCACGACAGACTATATCGGCCTCAACGACATCGCGGACTGGGACAAGCCGGGCACGAGCCGCCTGGCGACCGTGGTCGCGGCAGCCGTCCATCCCGACGATGGACCCAGGATGAGAGAATGGCTCAGCCGCTCGCTCGCCACCGGCGAACCCTATCCCATAAGGTATCGCCTGCGTCGCGCGGACGGCGTGTACCGCTGGAGGGAGGGCCGCGCCGAGCCGCTGCGGAACCAGAGTGGGGCGATCGTGCAATGGTACACGGCCAGCATTGACATCGACGATGAGGTGCGCGCGCAGGAGGCATTACGCGACCGGGAGCGGGAGCTCTCGCAGCTTGTCGACATGGTTCCGAGCCATGTTTGGCGCCTGACGCCGGACGGCGAGCCGACCTTTTTCAACAAGCGAATGGTCGACTTTCTCGGCCTTGACGTAACGGATTTGGACAAACAGGGCATCAGCCGGCTGGCGGCGATGATAGCGGCCATCGTCCATCCGGACGACGCAGCAGCATTCGGCGATACGCTCAGTCACTGCCTCGCCACCGGTGAGCGCTTCTCCATGAGGTATCGCTTGCGCCGCGCCGATGGCATCTATCACTGGATGTCGAGCCGGGCGGAGCCGATGCACGATCACGCTGGGCTGATCGCGCAGTGGTACGGTCTCTGTCACGACATAGACGATCAGATGCAAGCCGAAGAGGCCCTGCGGCGGAGCGAATTGCAGCTTCAGCAGATGATCGACGCTGTGCCGGTCCGCATTTGGAGCGCGGTGCCGACCGGCGGGCCGGTCTACTTCAACAAGCGATACCAGGACCATTTCCGCGCCGTCATCGCCAATTTCGAAACACTCGGAGAGCCGCGCATCGAGGAATTGCTGCAAGAACTGGTTCATCCCGAAGATGCTCCCGAGGTGCTGCGCACGTTGCTGAGCTGTTTCGAAACAGGCGGCGGTTCCGCGATGCGGTTTCGCTGGCGCGAAACAGATGGCTATCGCTGGGCGGAGTGCAGGGTGGAGCCGCGGCGTGATGAAGACGGGGCGGTTGTGCAATGGTACGGGGTTTCCCTCGACATCGACGAAGAGGTGCGCGCCCAGGAAGCGCTGCGACAAGCCTCCGACAAACTCGCGCAAGCCACTCAGGCTGCAAGTCTCGCCGAGCTTTCCGCTTCGATCGCGCACGAGGTGAATCAGCCGCTGGCCGCGATCGTCGCCAATTCCCATGCATGCCACCGTTGGCTGTCCGCCGCCCCTCCGAACGTCGAACGCGCGAAGATTACGGCCGAGCGCATAATCCGGGACGCTAATTCGGCGGCGGACGTCGTCGGCCGCATCCGCGCGCTGTTCAAGCAATCCACCGAGACGAGGACCAATGCGACGCTCAGCAGTGTCATCGCAGAGGCACGCGACCTCGTGGCCGAGGAAGCGATGCGTCGGGGCGTTCGCACCAGCGTTGATGTCGGAAGCGACATTCCGCTAGTCGCGTTCGATCGCGTCCAAATCCAGCAGGTTCTGGTCAATCTCATCCGCAACGGCATGGAGGCGATGGACTCTGGTGCGGATGACGGAGTTATCAGCATCCGCGTGCGCCATATCGGGGATGTTGTCCAGACGGAAGTCAGAGATCGCGGCCGGGGCGTCGCGTTTCCCGACCGGATATTCGAACCGTTCTTTACCACGAAAGAGCAAGGGATGGGCATGGGACTGGCGATCTGCCGTTCGATCATCGAGTCGCACAGCGGGCGTTTATGGGTCGAGAAGAACGAACCACGTGGAGCGACGTTTATCTTCACGTTGCCGATTGAAGCGAAAGCGGCGTCATGACGACGGACGGCCAAATTGTCTTCATCGTAGATGACGATGAACGCATCCGGGAGGCGCTCAGTGAGCTGCTGGCTACACACGGCATGTGTGCCCTAGCGTTCGGATCGGCGGGCGATTATATCCGCGCTGACAAGCCGGACGTCCCTGCCTGCCTCATCCTCGATATCGAGTTGCCGGATATTAACGGCCTCGATCTGCAGCGGCAGATTGCCGAGGGCGATCATCCGCCGATCGTTTTCCTGACGGGACATGGCGATATCCCGTCCTCGGTGCGTGCGATCAAGCACGGCGCCGTGGATTTCCTGACTAAGCCCTTCAGCGATGCAGACCTCATGGCCGCAATCCATGCGGCGATTGCCCAGGATCGGGTACAGCGATCGGAGCGCGCCGAGCTGGGCGTGTTGAAGCAACGTTATCTCGAGCTGACGCCGCGCGAACGTGAGGTGCTGCCGCTGGTGGTCAGTGGTCTGCTCAACAAGCAGGCGGCCGCTGAACTGGGGATCAGCGAAGTTACGCTGGAAATTCATAGAAGGAACGTCATGCAGAAGATGGTCGCGGCGTCGCTCGCCGACCTCGTTCGCATCGCCGAGCGATTGGGAATACCGATCACGCACTCGCGCCGGGCAGGGGGGAACTGAGGGTGAGCAAGCGGAGGCCTGTCGTGGCGATTGTCGACGATGACCCAAGACTGCTCGAGTCGCTGGAGGACCTTCTGGAGTCCGCCGGCTATGTGGCCCGCAGCTTCTCGTCGGCAGGGTCGTTGCTGGTCAGCGGCCTGTCTGGATTGGACATGCTTATCACCGACATCGGGATGCCAGGCATGGACGGCTTTGAACTTCGCGACTTGGTCAAGAAGGCGCGTCCGGATCTGCCTGTGTTCCTGATCACCGGCCGCCACGAGATAGTGGATCAGCACCGCGCCAAGGGCATTGGCAGGCTTTTCCGCAAGCCGTTCGATGGCCAGGCACTGCTTGCGGCGATCGGCGACGCTTTGCGCAACCCAGAAACGGAGGCTGAACATGAGAGTTGACCAATTGCCCTTACCGAGATCGACGCCGTCATCACAGCAGCGAAGGGCTGAAGCCGAGCAGCCGCTGGTCATTATTGTCGATGATGATGCCTCTGTTCGGGAGGCGCTGTCTGAATTGATCCTGTCGGCGGGTTTCCTGCCGGTGTGCTTTACCTCAACCCGTGAATTGCTTGACGCCGACGTGTTGGAGAGCCCCGGCTGCTTGATCCTCGACGTGCGCATGCCGGGGACGAGCGGTCTCGATCTGCAGCACCATCTTGCGAAAAACGGCAACCCCAAACCCATTATCTTCCTGACCGGGCATGGCGACATCCCGATGACTGTCCAGGCGATGAAGGCCGGCGCCGTGGACTTTCTCACCAAACCGGTGCGGGATCAGACGCTGCTTGACGCTGTGATCGCCGGCATTGCGGTGGATGCCAAGCGGCGGGCGGATGCCGTGATCGTCAAGCGCAACATCGAGCGCGTCGAGACGCTGACGCCGCGCGAGCGCGAGGTCCTGCGTGAAGTGGCGCGCGGACGCCTCAACAAGCAGATCGCCTTCGACCTCGGCATCAGTGAAGTGACGGTCAAGCTTCACCGCGGCAATGTCATGCGCAAGATGGAAGCCGCTTCCATCGGTGAGCTGATCCGGGCGTGGGAAACGCTGCCCGCGCCGATGCGCGAGGTCTAGATTTTGGCACAAGCCGATCCATGCCCCATCCAATAGGATCGCCCGGCGCGCCCGGCCATTTCAGGTGCTTTCTCAGCGCGCCCAGGCCTCCTGCCTGTTGGTACGCTCGTGCTGCTGCGGGTGATCCCGATGTACATCGGTGGTCCTGTTGGTGTTTCGCGGCAAGGCCGCGCCAAACATCGGTTACCACTGAGCGGCGCCCTTTGGCGGCGCCAGTCTGACCGACAAAGTCGCAACATTTCATGCAACAGCAACTGACGCCGGCCATGCCGCGTCGGTCCCCGCGCCGCTACCCAAGCCTAAATTGACGTGTGTCTATAAGAGCTTGCCTCAGCCCGGCCCTATCTTCGGCGTGCCTGCCCTGCACTTTGGCATCGTATGACAGATGCTTCCGTAGAATAGGTTCGCGGCCCGGATCGATGCATCCTGTTCCTCGCAAGCCATCACGACCGTCGCGTTTCTACCGCTCCTCGCTCGCTCCTCCCCGAACGCGACCGCACAGGCCGACTCGACGGTCGTGATGGTGAGCAGGATGCTCAAAGCACATGGATGGATATGATGAACAAAGACGGACTTTTCTCCGTCGGCGGATCTCGCCGCGATGTCTTGTTGGCAGGCCTGATCTCTACGGCAGCCGCCGGACTGCCCCGCGCTGCTTCGGCAACGAGCCGAAAACAAAACCTTCCCTCTTTCCCCTCAATCAAAGGAACCAAGACGATGAGCACCATCACGACCAAGGATGGCACCGAAATCTACTACAAGGATTGGGGCAAGGGTCCTGTCGTCACGTTCTCGCACGGCTGGCCGCTGAATTCCGACGCCTGGGACGGCCAGATGCTCTTTCTTGCCCATAACGGCTTTCGGGTCGTTGCGCATGACCGGCGCGGCCATGGCCGATCGAGCCAGGCCACGTCCGGCAACGACATGAACGGCTATGCGGACGATCTTGCAGCCGTGATCGAGGCGCTGGATCTCCGGGACGCCACGCTGGTCGGCCATTCCACCGGAGGAGGCGAGGTTGCTCGCTATATCGGACGGCACGGGACGAAGCGGGTGGCCAAGGCTGTTCTTATCGCCGCTGTTCCGCCGATCATGGTGAAAACGCCGGCCAATCCGGAAGGTCTGCCGATCGAGGTATTCGACGGCATAAGGGCTGGCCTCGTCAAGGATCGTTCGCAGTACTACCGGGACCTCGCACCGTTGTTTTATGGCGCGAACAGGCCAGGCGCCAAGGTTTCCCAGGGGACTCTGGATCAGTTCTGGCTCTGGAGCATGCAGGCGGGTCTCGTGAACGCGTACGAAAGCGTCAAGGCGTTCTCCGAGACCGATTTTACCGAGGACCTCAAGAAGTTCGACGTACCAACCCTCGTCCTGCATGGCGAGGACGATCAGATCGTCCCCGTCAAGGACTCGGCAGTCAAGTCGGCCCGATTGATCAAAGGCGCAAAGGATATCTATTACCCCGGCGCGCCCCACGGGATCACGGCCACGCACCAAGATCAGGTCAATGCTGACCTGCTCGCCTTCATCAAAGGATAGCACGCCCTCAGTCACGACCGCATGTTCTCCGCAATTCCTTGGAGCCGCCGATGACCACCTTTGGCAATATTTCGCGCGCCCTGAACCGCATTTCGGGTGGCGCGCCAGGTCAAACCTTGTGCGCTCGCATAGCCGAGCGGTGGCCTGAATGCTGGTTCTGTCGGCTCATGTCCCGGATTGTGGAACCGAACCACTGCGCCATCGAGCTGGAGCGCTGGCAGAGGCGCGAAACATATGCTGCGCCACGGCTGCCACTCGGGCAACTGCGCCTGTGCAGCGCGGAGGCGATCGCCGGCGTTCGACAGTACGTCGCGCTGTCGGGGGTCGCCGCCGCGCGCTTGTTCTGCCTTGAAGGCCAAAGCGCTCTCCAAGACGTCAAACTGGCTAAGCGCCGGGAGTTTATCAATCGGTAGCCGTTTGCGATTGCCGCTCATTTTGGCGGTCTCAATTCGGCGTGAAATTTTCTTGGCGAGCAGTTGCGACTATCGCAGCAGCACCGGCACTATTTTTCGAAGGCAGGAACGAAATGGGCGCACTCTCGGGCAAGATCGCAGTGGTCACCGGCGGAAACAGCGGGATCGGACTATCGGCTGCAAAAATCTTTGCGGCCGAGGGCGCGCAAGTCGTCATTACCGGCCGCCGGCGGCAGGCGGTCGAGGAAGCGGTCGCACAGATCGGGGCAGGCGCGCTGGGCATTCAGGGAAATGTGGCCGACGTGTCGCACCATGACGAGGTAGCGCAACAGATCCGCCAGAGGTTCGGGGCGCTCGACATCTATATGGCGAACGCCGGCATAAACACCATCACGCACTCGGCCGACGTCTCCGAGGCAGAATATGATGCGCAATTTGCCGTCAATACGCGGGGCGTCTTCTTCGGCGTCCAGAAGCTGATTCCGGTCATGCGGAATGGCGGCGCAATCATCCTCACAGGCTCGCTGGCCAGCGAGAAGGTTCTGGACGGTCATGCTGTTTACGCGGGCTCGAAGGCGGCCATAAATGCCTTTGCGCGCGGTTGGGCGATCGAACTGAAGTCTCGCGGCATCCGGGTCAACGTGCTCAGCCCAGGTCCGGTGGATACGGCTATTCTCGATAAGCTAGGCGTACCGTTTGAGCAGCGCGGGCTGTTTGAAAAGGCGATGGCGGAGGCAATACCCCTGGGCCGGATGGGGCAGCCGGAAGAGCTGGCAAAAGCTGCTCTGTTCCTTGCCTCGGACGCGAGCAGTTTCGTCACGGGCATCAATCTGCGGGTCGACGGCGGGATGGCAGTGCTCTGAGCCACGACTGCGATGTCGCGCCAATAGACTGGCGAATAACGCCGGAGCAATCGGTCTTCCTCACGACGATTTTCCGGGAAGCTGCCGCACGAATCCCGCCAAATAGGTCGGAGGCGAGACGTTTTGTCGACGTGGTGCAAATTGAGCCACGTAAATGGCAAGTCGCATTGCAGGGATCGACGCGCAAGAGAGAAGTCGGCTCGCCGATACGGCGGAGGGACCGAGGTCACGCCCCGGTCCTTCAAATTTTTCTGTAGGTCGGGATCAGTGACCCCAGATGCCCTGGCCATATTCATCGTTGGGAACAGTCGGCTTGCGTGCGGTTTTCGGCACCCCGATATCGTTGTTCATTTTTTGGATCGAGGATGTATACATGTTGTCAGAGGCAGTCGCAGGCTGCTGGGCTCCGTTTGATCCATAGTGGTCGCTTCCGGCAGTGGCGCTTCCTGCTGTAATAACAAACACGGCGACAGCAAGGACTGTCATTTTCATTTCAGTAACTCCATTGATAGTTTGGATGGTATTCACACATGCAAATATAAATGTCGTGACGCAGCGACACGATCAGACGGTCCGGCTGTTTGACTCATACCAAGGCATTGGGCGATGCGGGCCGAAGGCCAGGAACTATGTCGTTGACGAGAGGAGGCTTTGCCGCCGTGTTCAGTTGTGTGCGTCAAGTTCTGCAAAATGGCGTGGCATTGCGGTGACGTCGGCGTGTCCGCCGCGCAGCCCCCGTGTTTAGCGGA
>NZ_JAMYUM010000019.1:0-139098 GCF_040322975.1 Mesorhizobium sp. M0074 | reverse complement strand
TCCGCTAAACACGGGGGCTGCGCGGCGGACACGCCGACGTCACCGCAATGCCACGCCATTTTGCAGAACTTGACGCACACAACTCCCTTGAGGGAGAGATGTCGCCGAAGGCGACAGAGAGGGTCGGTACGTCCTGGCGCGACGCCCTGTGGGACGAAAGAGAAGGTTGGCGCTTCACGCGAGGCGCCCCCCTCTGTCCTGCCGGACATCTCCCCCTCAAGGGGGGAGATTACGCGCTCAGCCGCTTTCGCTTGCTAAGCCCGTGGTAGCAGCCGGCGCATGATCAGCGAGGCGTGGCCGCCCACGCCGTGTGCAGCCGGCCGGCGCTCGACGACCTCGAAGCCGTGCTTGCGATAGAAGGCGATTGCGCGGTCGTTGCCCTCGATCACTTCCAGGGCGATGCTGGGAATACCCGCATGCGCGGCAAGAACGGCATGCAGCAGGTCGGCGGCAAGGCCGGTGCCGTACTCGCTTTTGTCTATATGGAGCCGCTCGAGCATGACCTCGCCTTTGTCGTCCATCGCGGCCATCGCATAACCGGCGAGCGAGCCGTCAGCCCGCTCGGCGACGAAGGACATCTTGCTGTCGTCCCTGAGCTCGGCCGCCAGCCGCTCCGGCGCGTGCCTCTCATCCGACAGCCGCGCCGTGGTCTCGGCACCCAGGATCGGCGAATAGGTGTAGCGCCAGGACCCTCCAAGCAGCCGCGACACCGCCGGAACGTCCTGTTCGGTCATGGTTCTTATCTGGGTCATTGGCACCTCGCCTCAGAAACCTGCCCCTTTTGAGCGGAGATGTCCGGCAAGACAGAGAGGTGCTGTCCCGCCGACCCTGCACGGCTGAGTTCAGCGCACATCCGCGCCGGCCACCATGACTATGTGCTGGCAGACATTATCGATATCGCGAATGACGTCGTCGTTCCAGAACCGCAGGATAGTCCAGTCCAGCGCTTCAAGCCGTGCGCTTCTGGTAGCGTCCCATATTGAGGCATCGGCCCGGGCATGCTGGGAGCCATCCAGTTCGACAATCAGCTTTTTGTCCGGGCAGGCAAAATCGACAATATGGCCTGCAATTGGCATCTGCCGCCGAAATGCCAGCCCCATGAGTCGATGCGCCCGGACCTCATTCCAGAGCTTCAGCTCGGCAGCCGTCATGGCCTTGCGCATCTTGCGCGCATTGCCGCGGTTACGGGGAGGTACGGGATAGTGATTCACTACTTCTATTCCTCAGCGCGAAACTTGCCCATCTTCTCTATGCTGCGCTTGAACACCCCCTCTATCCTGCCGGACATCTCCCCCTCAAGGGGGGAGATTGGCAGCTTCGCCGAAAGTTCTCCCTTCTTTAGAGATTGGCGAAAGCTGGAGCGACGTCCAATCTCCCCCCTTGAGGGGGAGATGTCCGGCAGGACAGAGGGGGGGTGCTGGCCCGCCGACCTGGATAGGTATGGCACCTGTATCACCGCCTCACCCGCGATTTCAGCCAGCGATCGAAGGCCACCGCGAGGATGAGGATCAGGCCGATGACGATGCTTTGCGTGTAGGACGAGACGTTGTTGAACTGCAGCCCGTTCTGCAAGACGCCGATCAGTCCTGCACCGACCACCGTGCCGCCGACGCTGCCGATGCCGCCGAACAGCGAGGTGCCGCCGATAACGACCGCCGAGATCACCGTCAACTCGTAGCCGATGCCGGCGACGGCTTCGGAGGAGTTGAGCCGCGCCGACAAAACGAAGGCGGCAAGGCCGGCGAAGAAGCCGACGATGATGTAGACCGAGATCAGGATGCGGTCGACACGCAGGCCGGAGAGCCGTGCCGCCTCGGCATTGCCGCCGACGGCATAGACCGCGCGGCCGTAACGTGTGTAGCGCAGCACGATATGGCAAAGGATCGCGGCAATCGCGAAGATGATCGCCGGCACCGGCACCGGGCCGATCAGGCCGGTACCGAACCAGCGCATCGAGGCGTCGAAGCCGGAGATCGGGCCGCCATTGGAAATCGTCAAGGTCAGGCCGCGAAACACGGTGAGGCCGCCGAGCGTGACGACGAAGGGCGGCACTTTCAGCCTGGTGATGGCAAAACCCTGGACGCCGCCGGCCATGGCGCCGACGACGACGGCGGCGAGAAGGGCGGCGAACCAGCCGTAGCCTTGCGTGCCAGACGTCGACAGCGACAGCGTGTTGGCGGTGCCGCCTTTGGCCACCACCGCCGCGACCATGCCGCAGAAGGCGAGCAGCGAGCCGACCGACAGATCGATACCGGCCGTCAGGATGACGAAGGTCATGCCGAGCGCGATCAGCCCGGTGATCGAGATCTGGCGCATGATGTTGAACAGGTTGATCGGGTCGATGAAGCTCGGCTTCAGCACGGTGAAGACGACAATCAGCAACGCCAGGAACATCAGCGGGCCGAAGCTCATCAGCAGGCGCGCAAGATTGACGCCGCCGCGCTGGCTTCGTTCGGTCGTGCTGG
This sequence comes from Mesorhizobium sp. M0074, assembly GCF_040322975.1. Classification (NCBI taxonomy): domain Bacteria; kingdom Pseudomonadati; phylum Pseudomonadota; class Alphaproteobacteria; order Hyphomicrobiales; family Phyllobacteriaceae; genus Mesorhizobium; species Mesorhizobium sp. M0074. The sequence continues at coordinate 136,633 of NZ_JAMYUM010000019.1, read as the reverse complement.
TCATTGCGTTGCTTCCTGCTTCTGGTCGAGCGCCATCAGTTCCATCAGTTTCTCCTCGGTCGCCTCGATGCCGGGCATCTCGCCGGTAATGCGCCCGCGCCGCATGGTGACGATCCTGTCCGACACCGCAAGCACTTCGGGCAGCTCGGACGAGATCATCATGATGGCGATGCCGCGTGCCGCGAGCTCTACCAGGATCTGGTGCACCTCCGCCTTGGCGCCGACATCGACACCACGCGTCGGTTCATCGACGATCAGCACCTTGGGATCGCGTGCCAGCCAGCGGGCAAGGATGACCTTCTGCTGGTTGCCACCGGACAGTCCCTCGATCGCCTGCTCGGGCGAGGCCATGCGGATCGACAGCGTCTTCCTGTAGTTCGCCAACGCCTCGCGCTCTCGCCGCTCGGCCATGAAGCCGACATTGGAGTAGCGGTCGAGCGCGGCGATCGAGAAATTGGTGAGGATGGCGAGTGCTGCGAAGATTGCCTGGTGCTTGCGGTCTTCCGGAACCAGCCCGATGCCGAGCTCGATGGCGTCGGCGGGTGAGGCGGGCGCGATCGGCTTGCCGTCGAGCATGATGGTGCCGGCTGCAATGCGGTCGGCGCCGAAGATGGCGCGGGCGAGCTCGGTGCGGCCGGAGCCGACGAGCCCGGCGACGCCGAGGATTTCGCCCGCCTTGAGGTCGAGATCGACGCCTTCGAGCACGATGGCGTGCGGCGCCTGCGGATCGCGCACCGTGCGCAGGCCGCGCACCGAGAGCCGGACGTCGCCGGCGACATCGCGCTGCGTCGGCCTGGCATAGAGCTCGGAAGCGGCACGGCCGACCATCTTCTCGATGATCTTCGGCAACCTGATCGGCCCGCCTTCGCGGTCGAGATGGCCGGCCAGCCTGCCGTCGCGCAGCACCGTCATGCGGTCGCAGATCGCCGATGCCTCCTCTAGCCGGTGGGTGACGAACATGATGGCGACGCCATCCTTGCGCAGCCGGTCCATGATCGACATCAGCCTGTGCACTTCGGTTTCGGTCAGCGCCGAGGTCGGCTCGTCCATGATGATCAAGCGGCTCTTCAGCGATAGCGCGCGGGCGATCTCGACCAGCTGCTGCTCGGCCACCGACAATGCGGAAACCGGCGTCGCCGGGTCGAGGTCGAGACCGACGCGGGCGATGATCGCGCGCGAATCTTGCTCCATTCGCCGCCAACTCACCAGCCCGAACCGGCCGAGCGGCGCGCGGCCGATGAAAATATTCTCCGCCACGGTCAGCGTGGGGATCAGGCTCAGTTCCTGGTAGATGGTGACGATGCCGTGGCGCTTGGCATCCTGCGGATTGTGCGGATTGAATTCGACACCGTCGAAGACGATGCGACCACTGGACGGCGGCATCACGCCGGACAGGATCTTGAGCAGCGTCGATTTGCCGGCGCCGTTCTCGCCGAGCAGGCCGAGTATCTCGCCGGGGCGGACTTCGAGCGAAACGTCGTTCAGCGCGGTGACGCCGGCAAAGCGCTTGGTCACGCCCTCGACGGTGAGCAGGGCGGGAGAGGGCGCGATGGCGGCTGCCTTGGGCAAAGTTTGCTCCTCGATCATTCGGTTGTCACGCAAGGCTGGCGGGGCAGCGCCCCCTCTGGCCTGCCGGCCATCTCCCCTCAAGTGGGGAGATTGGCAGCTTCATTGGCTTCGCCTCTTCTGCAAGATCGAAAACTAGCGAAAGCCGACGTGACATCCAATCTCCCCCCTTGAGGGGGAGATGGCCGGCAGGCCAGAGGGGGGCTGTCCCGTCGGCTTCGCCTACTTCGTCTCGCCCAGCCTCTCCGCCTTGTCGAGATTGTCCTTGCCGATGACGATCGGCGTCAAAAGCACCAGCTTTTCCTTTGGCTCGGTCTTGTCCCTGGCGTAAGCGACCGCGATCTGCACGGCGGTGCGCGATTGTTCGCCGGGGAATTGCTCGACCGTGCCGGCCAGTTTGCCGTCGCGCACGGCGACCAGCGCTTCGGGAAGCGCGTCGAAGCCATAGATTTTGACGTCGGTGAAGTTGCGCGCCGCGCAGGCTTCAACCGCGCCAAGCGCCATGTCGTCGTTGGCGCAGATGATCGCGTCGGGCTTGCCGTTGGCGGCAAGGCCGGCCTCGGTGACGGACAGCGCCTCGGCGCGGGCGAAGTTGGCGGTCTGCTCGAAGATGATCTGGTACTTGTCCTTCATGGGATCGAGGACGTTGTGCACACCCTTGTTACGGTCGATCGCCGGGCCGGCGCCGGGCTGACCCTGCAGATGGAAGATCTTGGCGCCGTTCGGGAACGCCGCCACCATGGCCTGTGCTTCGGCCTCGCCGCCCTTGACATTGTCGGCGCCGACATGGGCGAGGATGCCTTCGACGCCTTCGACGCGGCGGTCGATGGTGACGACGGGAACGCCGGCCTTGACCGCTTCCTCGATGGCTGGGGCCAGCGCGTTGACGTCGAGCGGCGAGATGACGATGGCGTTGACCTTCTGCACCAGCGCCGCTTCGATATCGGCGGTCTGCTTGGGCGCCGAATTCTGGCCGTCGCTCTCGACCAGGTTGACGCCTTGCGCCTGGGCCTCAGCTTTGATCTGGTTCAGCATGTGCACGAAGAATGGAAAGCCGAGGCTCGGCACCGAACCAAGGATGGTCAGCTTGTCCTGCGCAAAAGCCAGTCGCGGAGCGGCTAGCGCCAAGGCGCCCATCGCCGCCGACGACAGCAGGAATTCACGTCTGTTGATCAATTTAGTCTCCTCCCAGATGAGCGCATGACCCCGAAACCGGAATGGGTTTTCCGGAAGGTTCCTTGCGTCGATTCAAAAATGGAGTGTCCTTTGAGCGCCCAACTCGCTTTGAAGGGACGCACGGCGCTCCAGCCGGTCCACCGCGACGTTCTCCTCCGCTCGGTGCCTGCCGGCGGATGCTAGCCAAGGCCGGAGCTTTGCGCAAGAACGGGGGCAGGCAAGACCTACCGATCGATCATCACCATGGTGCGCTCGCCGTAGCGCGGCCCGGCGACCTTTCCCGGCGCCAGCGCGTCGTCGAGCACTTGCATCTCGGCTGGGTCGAGCCTGATCGAAGCCGCGGCGACGTTCTCCTCGAGGTATTTTCTGCGCTTGGTGCCGGGGATCGGGACGATGTCGATGCCGAAGTCGCTCCCCTTGTGGAGCAGCCAGGCCAGCGCGATCTGACCTGGCTTGACGGGCTTCGCCGCGGCGATGTCGAGTACCGTGGCCGCCGCCCGCATGTTGGCGTCATAGTTGGCGCCCTGGTAGCGCGGATCGCCGCGCCGGTAATCGCCCTCCGGATAGTCTTCGGCGCGCCTGACATCGCCGGTGAGAAAACCGCGGCCGAGCGGCGAGAACGGCACCAGGCCGATGCCGAGCTCTTTCAGCAGCGTAATGATTTCCGGCTCCAGATTGCGCTCCCACAGCGAATATTCGCTCTGCACGGCCGACACCGGATGCACGGCATGCGCCCGGCGGATATTGGCGGCGCCGGCTTCAGAGAGGCCGAAGAAGCGGACCTTGCCCTGAGCGATCAGCTCGCCGACAGCGCCCGCCACATCCTCGATCGGCACCGCCGGATCGACGCGGTGCTGATAGAGGAGGTCGACGTGGTCGGTGGCGAGCCTCCTCAGCGAACCTTCCAAAGCCTCGCGGATATGTTCGGGCCGGCTGTCGCGCTCGGTGCCGACTTGCTTGCCGTTTTCAATGCGGAAGCCGAATTTCGTCGCGATCGTCACCTCATCACGCCGGCCCTTCAGCGCGCGGCCGAGCAGTTCCTCGTTGGTGAACGGCCCGTACACTTCCGCGGTGTCGAGGAAGGCGCAGCCGAGTTCGATGGCGCGGTGCAGCGTGGCGGTCGATTCCGCCTCGTCGGCCGGGCCATAGGACTGGCTCATGCCCATGCAGCCGAGACCGATTGCCGAGACTTGCAGCCCCTGGCTGCCGAGTTTGCGCATCGTCAATGTCATGTGAAGCTCTCCGGATCAGCATCGCGTTCCAAGCCGCCAGGGCAATATAGCGCACCGGCTCGGTTTCCACAGAGCCGGAGGCGCTACCGCGCGCGGCTCGCAGCGACTGCCAAATTGACAGCCGACACGCTCTCGGCCATCCTTAAGGCACGCCGCCTTGCGGCTTGTGCGTGAGTAACCAGCATGGCCAGTTCCGTCGCCAGTCAGAAATCCAAGCGCGCCGCGGTGCGGAACGCGCTCGACCGCCACAAGGTGTACATCACTGCGCAGCGTTTTTCGGCCGGCAGCTACAGCGCGCGGGTGCTGGTCGACGGCGAGGCCTATTGGGTCGACGAATTCCGGCTCAGCCAGCTGCAGCAGGGCCTGTCGCCGGCCGAACTCGAATTGACGCCGGCCACCGACGATTGAGCGGCGTGACCTGCCATCCTTCGTCATCCCAGGGCGGAGCGGGAGCTAAGCGACGTCGCGGAGACCCTGGGATCCATGCCGTGACATTGGAGCGCCGCTGCGATGGGATTTTGATGCCGCGCTCGTTGCTTTTGCCCACCACCCGCGCCTAGTCCATGCCAGCTCCTTCGAAGCTCAAGGCCTATCGCGCCAAGCGCGAGTTCACGAGGACGCCGGAACCCGCCGGCGGGCTGGTTGCGGGGGAAGGCAACCGCTTCGTCGTTCACAAGCACCACGCCACCGCCGACCACTACGACCTTCGCCTGCAGGTCGGCGACGTGCTGAAGAGCTGGGCGGTGCCGCGCGGCCCGTCGCTCAATCCGGCCGATAAAAGGCTGGCGGTCGAGACCGAGGACCATCCGCTCGAATATATCGACTTCGAAGGTGTCATTCCCGAGGGCGAATATGGCGGCGGGCCGATGATCGTCTGGGACACCGGCATCTGGGCGCCGATGGATGACGTCGAGAAGAGCCTGCGCACCGGCTCCTTCAAGTTCCGGCTCGCCGGCGAGAAGCTCAATGGCGGCTGGATGCTGGCGCGGCTGAAGCCCAAGCCCGGCGAGGATGAGGGCAAGAAGAACTGGCTGCTGTTCAAGGAGCGTGATCTGGCCGCCGACGCCAAGCTCGACATACTGGAAGCCCGCCCGGAAAGCGTCAAATCCGGACGCCGCATCGAGGAACTGGTGGCAACGCCGAAGCCGGCCGCCAAGCCTGCCAGGCCGGTGGTGTTGAAACCCGGTGCTTTGCCGGGCGCCGTCAAGGCGCCGCCGCCCACCCGCATCGTGCCGCAGCTGACTACGCAGGTTTCGAAACCGCCGGGCGGCGATGACCCAGCGGCCCGAACGGGCGAAGTCTGGCTGCACGAGATCAAATTCGATGGCTACCGCACCATGGCGCATCTCGCTAACGGCGCAGTCAGGCTGATCACCCGCGCCGGCCTCGACTGGACGAAGCGCTATGGCGACCTGCCGCTTGCATTCGCCAGGCTGCCGTGCCGCGAGGCGATCATCGACGGCGAGGTCGTCGCGCTCGACGCCAAGGGCATCAGCCGCTTTGCCCTTTTGCAGGATGCGCTGGCCGAAGGCGCCGGCAACAAGCTCCACTTCTATGCCTTCGACCTTCTCTATCTCGACGGCTGGGACCTGAGGCAAGTGCCGCTCCGCCGGCGCAAGACGCTGCTTTCGCAGCTGCTGTCCGGTCTCGGCGCCAACTCCGCCATCCAGTACAGCGATCACGCCGAGGGCGACGGCCAGGCGCTTTATGACCAGGCATCGGAAATGGGGCTGGAGGGCGTCGTCTCGAAACGTGCTACGGCGGTCTACCAGAGCGGCCGCACCAAGACCTGGACCAAGACCAAGGCGCTTCAGACCGGCGATTTCGTTATCGCCGGCTACACAGTCTCCGATGCGGCCGAGGGGCTGGCCGCACTCGGCCTCGGCGAATTCGAGGATGGCGAATTGCACTATCGCGGCAAGGTCGGCACCGGCTTCGACGCCGCCACCGCCGGCGAGTTGCTGGCGCGGCTGGAGCCGTTGCGCGCCGGGGCATCCGCGCCCGAAGGGGTTCCCCGCGAAATCATGCGCGAGATGAACTGGGTGCGGCCGCTGCTTTCGGCGCATATCCACTACGCCAACCGGACCACCGACAATGCGCTGCGCCATGCCGTGTTCCGCGGCCTGCGCGACGTCGGCCTGTCGACGCCGGTTTCGGCCAAGCGCAAGCGGCTGATCGCCGAGGCCGACCTCGCCACCATCTGGGTGACCAACCCGACGCGACGGCTGTTCGGCAAGACCGGCCCGACCAAGCTCGACATTGCCGTCTATTACGCGCTGGTCGGCGATTTCATGCTGCCGCACATTCTCGGCCGGCCGGTGTCGCTGGTGCGCTGCCCGACCGGCAGGCCGCAGGACTGTTTCTTCCAGCGCCACGCCTTCACCGGCATGCCGTCCTCTGTGGCGACTTTCGAAGCGACCAATTCGGAGGGCGAGACCAAATCCTATCTCTCGGTGGAAGACGCCAAGGGCTATCTGGCGCTGGCGCAGTTCGGTGTCGTCGAGTTCCACACCTGGGGCACCCATCGCACGCGGCTCGACAAGCCGGACCTGATCGTTTTCGACCTCGACCCGGGCGAGGGGATCGCCTGGCGCGAGGTGGTTGAGGCGGCGGTGCACATTAAGGGCGAGCTGGAAGCGCTAGGGCTGGTGCCGTTCGCCAAGACGTCCGGCGGCCACGGCATCCACATATCAGTGCCGGTGACGCAAAAGCAGAACTGGAAGAAATTGCACCAGGCGACCAGCGCCATCTCGACGCATCTTGCCGCCACCGCGCCCGACACTTTCACCACCACCATGGGCAAGGATAACCGCAAGCGGCGTATCTTCATCGATTATCACCGCAATGCGCGCGGCCACACTTCTGCGGCTCCCTATTCGCTGCGCGCCCGCACCAATTTGCCGGCCTCGACGCCGGTGAGCTGGAGCGATCTGGAATCCATCGACGCTCCGCAGGATCTGAATTATTCGTCGCTGCCGGGCCTGCTGGCGACGTCAGGCGATCCCTGGGCCGACATGGAAGATTTCGCCAGGGATTTGCCGCCGGTTGGACCTGAGGCTGGCTGACTGTTGATTCATGTTTCGGGAAACAGCCTCGGGAACAGCGTGTCCAAGGCCTTGGCGGGAAAGCGCAGGGATACCGGCCCTTTGGGCGTCTCGGATTCCAGCAGCCCAAGCGAAATGACATCATTGAAAACCCGCCGCGCGGTCCGCTCGGGCAGTCCGGTAATGCGCGAGATTTCGCCTCGCTCGAATTCGCCGCGTATCAGCGCCTCTTCCAGCAGACGGCTGGCTTCCGGCTTCAACTCGCTGCTTGTAGCGTAGGCGCGAAGACGCTTTGCCAGCGTGGCGAGATCAAAAAGGCCGGACATGAAGGTCACTTGGTCAACACAGACGCGCAGGAACCACAGGGTGAAATCCGCTAGCGCGCGCTGTGAGAGATTGCCTCTGCCGTCGAGATCGCCCTGGCGCGGCATGTCGGCATGATCCATCATGGTCTTGTAGTCTTTGCGACTCTTCAGCCCTCGCGCCAGTCCACGTGAAATCGACCACAATCCATGAGCGGCGATACCTGCCTCATGTGCCATCGCATGGCTCATCAAGCGGCTGACGCGCCCGTTGCCGTCGGGAAATGGATGGATGAAATTGAAGCGATGATGCGCAGCAGGAATGGCGAGTATCCGGCCTGCCTTGCCGAGCTTTGCGAAGCCGTAGCGCGTTTCGAAATAGCACATGAAATCGTCGACGCGGACGCTGGATGGCGGTTGATGCCTGCCGACCGCAACATCGTGCTCAAGTTTCGATCGCCATTCCCCGGGCACCATGAGAAATTCGCGCCCTGCACCCTTGACACGCAGCATGAGTTCCTCGGCATCCCGATAGAATTCCTGATGCAGCCACAGGATGAAGGCGCGGGAAGCCGGATCAGGTAATCGGCCCCGCGCAGCCATCCGGTCGATCTCGGCCTGGAGCCTGACGTGAGTGGCGGCTTCAAGTTGCAGGTTCCGCCGTTCCTCATCCTTGTCGAAATTTCCTGCCAGCGCGCGCTCGATGTCGCGCGGACGCGTGTCATGGCCCTCTATGAGGTTGCTGTAATAGGTATTCATGATGCGCACGAGATCGGCGAGGTTGGCAGCTGTACGGGGATGAAGGCTGCCGCCCAACGTAGCGGACGCCGCCGACAATTCCGCCAGGGCATCCGAGATTTCCTCGGATACTTCCTCCAGACGGGCCGGTTCGATCCGCTGTACGCTTTCTTCCATGGTACGGCTGCCTCCAATTTTTGGCCGATCTTCAGAATTAATAAGTACATAATCATAAATAGTTTTTTTCTAGATTAATAGAAAAATTGGCCGATCATTTGGCCGATTGTCTGCCAGCCGGCCGGCGATCGGTCATGGCCGATCGCAAACGGCGTTATCAGATTGAAACTCCAGCATCAAAGCGGGTCGAGGCACAGGTTTGGCCGATCTTTTGGCCGCTGCACAGAGCCGTCCGGTAGAATGGTGACGGCGGTGCGCCGGTCCGATCTGCAATCCATCGACGCTCCGGAAAATTTGAATTATTCTTCGCCACGGATCCCTTGCCTGCAGGCGGCTCTCAGCGGAGGAAGATTTCGCTAGGGATTTGCCGGTATTGTAAGGGGCAATGTAGGATTTCGGCAGCCCCGTTCGTCCTCCGGACGAATGAACGCTGCGAACAGTTCGACAGCACAAGGCCGCGTAGGAGTATTTCATGGCGCCCAGGGCAAGTTGGAAAGGTTACCTCAAGCTCAGTCTGGTCAGCTGTCCGGTCCGGCTCTATCCGGCGACCAGCGCCAGCGAGCGCATCAGCTTCAACCAGCTGCACAACAAGACGCACAACCGCATCAACATGAAGCCGGTCGACCCCGAACTCGGGCTGGTCGAGCGTTCGGACCTGGTCAAGGGCTACGAATACGAGGACAAGCAGTACATCATCATCGAGGACTCCGATCTCGATGCGGTACGCATCGAATCCAATCATACGATGAACATAGAGGCCTTTGTCGACGAGCATTCGGTCGACGTCATCTATCAGGACGCGCCCTATTACCTGGCGCCGGACGGCGCAATGGCCGAGGAGACCTTCGCCGTGCTGCGCGAAGCGATGCGCAAATCCGGCAAGCTGGCGATCGCCCGCCTGGTGCTGTCCAGCCGCGAGCGCGTGGTGACGATCGGCGCGCGCGAGAACGGCATGTTCGTCTGCACCTTGAGGAATCCGAACGAAGTGCGTGGCACGGCTGAGTATTTCGGCAATATCCCGGCCGGAACCCCCGATCCCGAAATGCTGCAATTGGCCGAGGCGCTGATCAAGCAGAAGGAAACCACCTTCGATCCGAAGAATTACGAGGACCGCTACGAGATCGCGCTGATGGCGATGATCCGCGAGAAGCTGAAGGGCCATAAGCCGATCATCGCGGCGGCGCCTGAGCGCGGCAATGTCATCAATCTCATGGATGCGCTGAAGGCGAGCCTGTCGCAATCGGCCAAGCCGCCGGCCAAGTCCAAGAGCAAGGCCGATGAAACGGCCAAGCCCGCGGCGAAATCCGCCAAGGCCGGCGCCGCCGCGGCCAAGGAAAACCCGCTCAAGGCGAACCTTCTCAAAGCCGTCGGCAAGAGCAAGGCGTGACGGCTCTCGCCGGCACGGTCTTCGGCATCGTCGGCGCGCTGGCCGCCTTTCCGCTCAGGTTGGCGGCGCGCGAGGTCGAGCGCCAGCACGGCGAGTTGCGGCGCGGCGTCACTCGGCGCACCACACATGTCGTGTTGGGCCGCATGTTGCTCGCCAGGGCCGATGATGCCGAGATTGAGCGCCGCGTCGTCACCGAGCGCGCGGCCGGGCGCAAGCTGGTCAGCGAGAACGGCTTCCTGCGCCTGCTCGGCCTGATGAAAGCGCCGGAGGCTTCGGCGCTGTCGCGGCAGTCGCTGATCGACCAGTCGCGGCTGACCGGCGAGGATCTCGACCTTTTGTCGCTGTTCGATGCCTTCGAGCATGATTGCGAACCGTATTCCTTTCGCGACCTGATCCTCGCCCGCAAATATGCCGGGCTGGTTGCCGGCGGCGCCTCATGGGGGGCGATTGCGCGCTCGGTGCACCGGTCGGGCCCGGTCGCCTCGCTCACCGCCAAGTCGCTCGCCGTCGGCTCACAGCATGGGCGGGCCGATGCGATCTATCTCGAGGGCGGCCAGAGCGAACTCGACGGCCAGCTGCTGTTCGATCTGGGAACGCAGGATGACGACACGCTGGAAGAGCTGTTCGCCGATGCCGAGGCGGCGGAAGGGGCTGAAGACCACGAGCAGGCGGCGGCGCTCTACCGGCGCTGCCTGGCCATCGACCCAAGCGATGCCATCGCCGCTTTCAACCGCGCCAACTGCCTGCGCGCCGCCGGCCACGCGGCCGAGGCGGCGCACGACTATGCCCGCGCGATAAAGCTCGATCCCGGCTTCGTCGAGGCCTGGTTCAATCTCGCCGGGCTGATGAGCGAAGAGGGGCGGGTGGCGTCGGCGCGACGGCATTTGCTCAAGGCGATCGCACTCGATCCCAATTATGCCGACGCGGTATTCAACCTTGCGAGGCTGGAGTTCGACGCCGGCAATCTCGCCGAGGCGCGGCGTCGCTGGGTGCGCTACCTCGAACTCGATCCCAACTCCGAATGGGCGCGCACGGCCGCCAAGGGGATACAGTTCGTGGATTTGCAGCTGGCGCGGATGTCGGCGGGGTGAGGTAGTAGCGCCTCCTTCTCCCCTTGTTGTGGGAGAAGGTGGATCGGCGCGCAGCGCCGAGACGGTTGAGGGGTGTTGGAAGAAATGAGGCGTCGGCGTTCCCTGGAACACCCCTCATCCGACCGAGCTTCGCTCGGCCACCTTCTCCCACAAGGGGAGAAGGGGTCACCAGCGTTGGAGTCCCCATGACAACCTTCCTCTTCGACGGCCCCGACACCGCCGCCATCACCATCCTGCTCGCCCATGGCGCAGGCGCTCCTATGGACTCGCCCTCGATGACCGCCACCGCCAAGGCGCTGGCCGCAGCCGGCTTCCGCGTCGCGCGCTTTGAATTCCACTACATGGCGGCTCGCCGCTACGGCCACCGCAAGCCGCCGCCGCGCGCCGAGACGGTTAACCCGGAATACGTCAAGGCGATCGCCGACCTCCGGGCGAAGGGCGTGAAGGGTCCGCTGATCATCGGCGGCAAGTCGATGGGCGGACGCGTCGCTTCGATGATCGCCGACGAGATGTTTTCAAAGGGCGAGATCTCGGGCCTGCTTTGCCTTGGCTATCCCTTCCATCCGCCGGGCAAACCGACGCAGCTTCGGACAAAGCACCTCGCCGATCTCAAGACGCCGACAGTGATCTTCCAAGGCACGCGCGACGAGTTCGGGACCAAAGACGAGGTCGCGACCTATGCTCTGTCCGACGCAATCGAGATTTTCTGGCTGGAAGACGGCGACCATGATCTGAAGCCGCGCAAAAACATCTCCGGCTTCTCCACCGCCGATCATCTGAAGACGCTCGCTGATGCGGTGAAGGCGTGGACCGAACGCATCGTGCGCTGAAGCAGGCCGATGAAGATCGCCACCTTCAACGTCAACAACATCAACAGCCGGCTGCCGAACCTGCTCGCATGGCTGGCCACCGCCAAACCCGACATCGCCTGCCTGCAGGAGCTCAAGGCCAGACAGACGCAGTTTCCGCGCACTGCGCTGGCGGCCGCCGGCTACGGCGCAGTTTGGGTCGGGCAGCCGACCTGGAACGGCGTCGCCATCCTTTCGCGTGGCGCAGAACCCGTTCTGACCCGCGAGGCGCTGCCCGGCGACGACAGTGACCAGCAGGCGCGCTACATTGAGGCAGCGGTCAACGGCATCGTCGTCGCCTGCCTCTACGCGCCGAACGGCAATCCGCAGCCCGGCCCGAAATTCCAGTACAAGCTGGCCTGGCACGAAAGGCTGGAGGCGCATGCGGCACAGTTGCTCGACACCGGCCTGCCGGTGGTGCTGGCCGGCGACTACAACATCGTGCCCGAGCCGCGCGACATCTACCCGACCCGCTCCTATGACGACAACGCGCTGGTCCAGCCGGAAAGCCGCGCATCGTTCCAGCGGCTGCTCGACCAGGGCTGGCTTGACGCGCTGCGCAAGAAGCACCCGACGGAGACGCTCTACACATTCTGGGATTACCGCCGCAATCGCTGGCCGCGCGATGCCGGCCTGCGCCTCGATCATATCTTGCTCAGCAAGAAGCTGTCGCGCCGGCTGGTAGCGGCGGGCATCGACCGCGACGTGCGCGGCGAGACCGGCGCCAGCGATCACGCGCCGGTCTGGGTGGAGTTGAAGTGAGGCACGGAGGCTGGCGCCGCCTTTCCGGGCGGCAACGAGTCAGGTTGGCCGCGCCGCTTCGCGGGCGAACGCCTCGGCATGCCGGCAACCCTCGACGATCTCGAAGGCCATCTGATGGTCGGCTTCCGCTCGTCGCGGACCGGCGAGGTCATGCCGCTCGAATTCACCGTCGGCGGCGGGTTGCGCTATGTCAGCCTGCCCAACCGGGTGACGGTCAACGGCTCCGACACGATGGCGGAGCTGGCGCGTCTCGGCTTCGGCCTGGTGCAGGCGCCGCATTACCGCTCCGCCGGGGATTTCGCACGCGGCACGCTTGTCGAAGTGCTGCCGGGTTACCCGCCGTCGCCGACACCGCTGTCGGCGCTCTACCCACAGAACCGCCAGCTCGCGCCACGGGTACGCGTGTTCATCGACTGGGTGACCGGGATTTTTGGCGAGGATGGGACATCGGGCCGGGTGTGATCGTCCGGGCCGCCGGCTACTTTGCGAAGGGCGATCGGACGAGATAAACATCGCGCTTGGGTTTAGTGACAAGCGCACCGCCGGCGCCTATGCCGTGACGGGCGGATTGGGTGAGGACAAAAGCTGCGCTCTCGCTGCGTTCGCGTCGTAGGGCCGGCAAACTGTAAGAGATCTCCGACATCGTTGCGCTGATCGAAGCGAGGGAAGCCGAAAAGCGATGGTCGCGGAACGTACAAAAGCGGACCGCTCACCTTCACGATGGAAAATTCGGACAGTTAGCCGACAACTCGGCCCATGCTCGATCTAATTCAAGTTTCGATTGGGCCTTTTCAATGCTTTTCGCGGTAGCGTTGTCGATGAAGTTGCTTTCGACCCGCATGACTCGAAAATTTCCACCTGACGGCCGCTGATAGAGAACAATATAGCCGCAGTAACGATCGATGTTTTCAAATTTCGCCGCTATGTCGACTGCGGCATAAACGCCAGGAAAGGCAGCGTTCGCTGGGTCCTTCAACCACGTGAATTTGAGTAGCCGGCGCTCGCGCACAGCGCCGGCCTGAGAATGAAAATGTTTACTTTGCTCCACGAAGGCATTCGATGGGATCGAAGCTTTGGCGGTATCAGTTTTCATTTCGTATGCCCGCCCATACTCTTGATTATCGAGCGAAAGGAAATAGTGACCAACCGTTTCCGTTGCATCTCGAACCGCGTCCTCCGAGGGCGTCCACTCTTGCGATTGTGCGGGTAGGATCGCGACCAACACCGAAGTCACGATCGCAAGGAAAGCTACGGCTGTATGTGTCATGGTAATTTCTTCGCAGGAGCTTGCCACGAATGCAATCCGGTCACGGCCGATAGCCAGAATTTCGAACTGACCCACATCCCAATGGCGCGCTATGTTAGCGCTGCTGCAAGCGGATTGTCACATATCTCGAACTCCAGCCACTTGCGGTTGCCCGTGCGCGCCACCGCGGCCCTGATCCTTGATCAGCTCCGCCCTCGTGCTATAAAAAACCATGTCAGGGACCAGCCCCGCGGCCACTGCGCCGCTCATCGTGATTGACCTTCAGGCCGGCATGTTCGACGGCGTCGCCGAACCGCCGATCCATGATGCCGACGGCATGGTTGCCCGCACCCGCGCGCTGATCGAGTGGGCACGGCGCAGCGGGCGCAAGGTCGCCTTCATCAGGCATGACGGGCCGCAGGGCGATCCACTGGCGCCGGGTGAGCCGGGCTGGCCGGTGTGGCCGGCGCTCGGCCAGGCCGGGGACGAGCCGACGTTCGCCAAGCGTGTCGGCGACGCGTTCAGCAATGCCGCGCTTGCAGAATGGGTAGTCGGGCAGGGCGCCGGCGAGGTCGTTCTGATCGGCGCGCAGACCGATTTTTGCGTGGCGGCCACGGTGAAGGGCGCCTTTGCGGCGGGCCTGGGCGTCACCGTGGTTTCCGACGCCCACAGCACGCTCGACACCACCAGCGAGACCGCCGCGGAGATCATCGCCCGGCACAATGCGGCATTTGCCGCCGCCGGGGTCAAAATGGCGACGACGAAGGCGCTTACCGATAGCTGATCCGCCGGCTCATCCCTACGCCGTCAAAGCCTGATCCAGCCGGGAAGCAACTGGCGGGTTCAGACAATTTGGCGCGGGGCGCCTCGCCACTGCGGGCTTCCTCTGACGCGGCCTATCGCGTATTGGCGCGGGAACGCTCCTTTGGCCTTCCCCGGAAACCCATGATACGTCTCGAAAGCATCAGCAAGCAGAACGGCCGTCAGATCGTCTTCATCGAAGCCTCCGCCGCCTTGCAGAAGGGCGAGAAGGTCGGGCTGGTCGGGCCTAACGGCGCCGGCAAGACGACGCTGTTTCGCATGATCAACGGCGAGGAGCAGCCCGACGAAGGCCAGGTCTCGGTCGATCGCGGCGTCACGATCGGCTATTTCAGCCAGGATGTCGGCGACATGGAAGGCCGCAGTGCGGTGGCCGAAGCGATGGACGGCGCCGGGCCGGTGAGCGAAGTGGCGGCCGAGATGCGCGAGCTCGAGCACGCCATGGGCGACCCTGACCAAGCCGACCAGATGGACGAGATCATCGCCCGTTACGGCGAGGCGCAGCACCGCTTCGAGGAGCTCGACGGCTACGCGCTGGACGGGCGCGCCCGCGAGGTGCTCGACGGGCTCGGCTTCAGCCAGGAGATGATGGACGGCGACGTCGGCAAACTGTCCGGCGGCTGGAAAATGCGCGTAGCACTTGCCAGGATCCTTTTGATGCGGCCCGATGCCATGCTGCTCGACGAGCCGAGCAACCATCTCGACCTCGAAAGCCTGATCTGGCTGGAGCAGTTCCTGAAGAACTATGACGGCGCGCTGCTGATGACTTCGCATGACCGCGAGTTCATGAACCGCATTGTCAACAAGGTGGTCGAGATCGACGGCGGTTCGCTGACCGCCTACTCCGGCAACTACGAATTCTACCAGCAGCAGCGGGCGATTGCCGACCGGCAGCAGCAGGCGCAGTTCGAGCGCCAGCAGGCGATGCTGGCCAAGGAGATCGCCTTCATCGAGCGCTTCAAGGCACGTGCCTCGCATGCCGCCCAGGTGCAGAGCCGGGTGAAGAAGCTGGACAAGATCGACCGGGTCGAGCCGCCCAAGCGCCGCCAGAAGGTATCGTTCGACTTCCAGCCGGCGCCGCGCTGCGGCGAGGACGTGGTGACGCTGAAGAACGTGCACAAGGGCTATGGCAGCCGCTCGATCTACGAGGGATTGGATTTTCAGGTGCGCCGCCGCGAGCGCTGGTGCATCATGGGCGTCAATGGTGTGGGCAAGTCGACGCTGCTGAAGCTGGTCGCTGGCGCTTCCGAGCCGGACAATGGCACGGTGGCGCGCGGGCCCAGCGTCAAGATGGGCTATTTCGCCCAGCACGCCATGGAAGTGCTGGAGGGCGAGCGCACCGTGTTCCAGACGCTGGAAGACGCATTTCCGCAGGCCGGCCAGGCGCCGCTCAGGGCGCTGGCCGGCTGCTTCGGCTTTTCCGGCGACGAGATCGACAAGAAATGCCGCGTGCTGTCGGGCGGCGAGAAGGCGCGGCTGGTGATGGCGCTGATGCTGTTCGATCCGCCCAATTTGCTGGTGCTGGACGAGCCGACCAACCACCTCGACATCGCCACCAAGGAGATGCTGATCACGGCACTGTCGCAGTACGAGGGAACCATGCTGTTCGTCTCGCACGACCGCCATTTCCTGGCGGCGCTGTCGAACCGGGTGCTGGAACTGACGCCCGAGGGGATCCACACCTATGGCGGCGGCTATACCGAATATGTCGAGCGCACCGGGCAGGAGGCGCCGGGGTTGCGGAGCTGAGGCCGGCTCTGCCGCTCACGGTCACGTAGACGCTCGATTCCGGAAGCCAAGCACGAGGTGCTCAGCCATGTATCGCAATTTCGCGCAGCGGATCGCCGCCGTCGATGAACAGCCGGCCTTGCGCGGTCAACGCCGCCTTGAGCCGTCGCAGGGCAATTTTTCCTGCTTCGGGATGACGCCCGTCCAGCGCGCCGACGCGCACCGCAACGGCAATGTCGAAGTGCTTCTCATCGGCTTCCAACTCGAAATCCTCGATGGCGACCTGGCGAAGGCTCAGCCGGCCTGCCGCAATCTCGGCGCGCGAGGCGGCCCCGGCCTGCGCGATGGCCTTGGCCGAGCGGTCGATCGCCAGCACGTGCCCACCGCCGATCCGGCGCGCGATCTCGCGCGCTGCAGCACCCGGTCCGCAGCCGATCTCCAGCACTCGCATGCCCTGCCGCAAGGGCAGCGCATTGACGATCTCCAAAAGCCTTGGCGACAAGTCGTTCGCCATACGCTCTTCTCCAGCTTTTTCGCAATCCGAGATTAGCGACCGCGGCCGGCGACGGGAAGGCCGACAGACGCGGGCATCGCCGATGTGTTCAGCTGGTATGTTCAGTTGGGTGCTGCTTGAGCAGGGGCATGATCGACATCGAAGAGGTCGATCCGGTCTCGACCGCGGGCGACCGGGCGGGCCCGAGCGGCCCGGCGTCGTTGACCTGAGGGGTAGGGAGGGAACTGGCGCCGAGCCTAACCGGTTGGGGGGTAGATCACCGGCCGTTTATGTGTATACGCTCAAGCTAATATAAGAGCAAGCTAATGTTTTGCGTCAGCGATGTTGGACGATTGTTCTGATCAATGGCCGGTTGTGGCTTCCTGCCGCGCCCTCCAACCCGGCCAAACACCGCTTATTGCCTTCAAGTCCTGGCTCCAATGCTGTACCCCGGCCCGAAATTCAAGGAGCCTGCGATGACCTCACATCCCGACATCCCCGACGCCAGCATGGCGCTCGATGCGGCCGGCGTGGCAGCCGATGACCGGCGCGCTCGCGAGGCGGATGCCGCATGGCGGGACGATGTTCGCGAGGGCGTGCGGCATGTAGGCGATCTGGATTCGCTGCCGCTGTCGCCAGCCGAGCGGGCGGCGGCCGAAGCCGCGGCCACGCGCCACAAGGTTCGCATTCCCAAGGCCTATCTAGACCTGATCGACTGGAACGACCCCGCCGATCCGATACGGCTTCAGGTCATCCCGTCGCCCGACGAACTGGCAGAGCAGGAGGGCGAACTCGACGATCCGATCGCCGACCACGCCTTCAGTCCCGTGCCTAGATTGACGCATCGACATGCCGACCGGGTTCTGTTGTTCCCGACCTATCAATGCGCGGTCTATTGCCGGTTCTGCTTTCGCAAGGAGCAGCTGACGTCGATCGGCCGCGGTTATACGCGCGAAGCTCTCGACGAAGCCTTCGCCTATATCGCGGTCCATCCGGAAATCCGCGAGGTGATCCTGACCGGCGGCGACCCGCTATCGCTGCCGGATAGGGCGCTGGCGGAAACCCGCGCCCGTGTCGAGGCGATCCAGCATGTGCGGCTGTTGCGCATCCACACTCGCGTACCCGTCGCGCTGCCGTCGCGCGTCACCGGCGGGTTGATTCAAGCCTTGCAGGGCCGGCTGATGGTCACTGTCGTCACCCATTTCAACCATCCACGCGAAATCACGGAGGCGACCGACCGGGCCTGCCGCACGTTGCGGCAGGGCGGCTTCGTGCTGCTGAACCAGAGCGTTCTGCTGAAAGGCGTGAACGATACGGTCGAGGTGCTGGAAGAGCTGTGCCGCGAGCTGATGTATCGCCTTGGCGTCAAACCCTATTATCTGCACCACGGCGATCTCGTGCGCGGCATGGCGCACCGGCGCACCACGATCGCCGAGGGCCAGGCGCTGGTCAGCGCCTTGCGTGCGCGCCTGTCGGGCATCTGCAATCCCGTCTACGTGCTGGACCTGCCGGACGGCGGAGGGAAAGTCCCGCTCGGCCCGTCCCATCTTGAGGCACGGGAAGGGGAGACGTGGCGAATACGTGGGCTTGATGGGGCGGTGAGGGGTTATGGAGAGCTGGTTGGGGAGGGAGGGACGCGCAGCCGCCGTCCAAGCCAGCCCACCTTGGTGACCTGACATGCAGCCCTTGATCACGGAAGCATGCGTTAACTGCTGTTCTATTTGGTGCTTGCGCAATTGCTGAAATAGTGAAAACGTTGGTCCGGGGTAATGGGTTAGGGGAGTTCGTCCCGGCTATAGCGAGTTTCGGGGCGGCGCAGAAAAGTCATGAACTTTCCACAGTTCCTGGTGGGGCTGACCACCACATCGTCCATCGTGGCGATCTCGACTTACCTTGCGACGGGTTCAATCTGGAAGACGCTGGCCTGGACGATCTTGACCTTGATCGTCATGCAGGTTGGATATTTCCTGTTCGTCGTCCGGTTGATCTACGGATCCGGGGCGAAAAGCGCGGAGGCAAAGCCGCGGCGTCTGAGGGCTGTGCCGCCGAACCGTCGAGGTCGCGTTCAGCTTATGTAGTAATGTCCCATATAGATATCATGGTCTAGACAGGACATGTTCGGTTCTGGGAATGTGCATTGGACGTTCCGCTAGTTTAGTCAACTAATATATATCGCCCAACTCATATCGTCGTTTTTGGGCTAGCGGGAAAACCTGCCTGCTGCTTGTACGACGGTGCCTAAGGCCACATTTTACAACCGGCTGGCAAGCTGCCTTTTGTTGATGCCAGCTTAAATCCGGCTGGTGTTTTCGATGGGCCATTGAGGCTATAAAGCCGTTCAACCGGGCGGCATCGAGATGCATTTCGGCCGGTCGAGAGGGTTGTGGTGATCGACGGAACGCCAAACGTGATCTTGCTGATCGGTAGCGCCCCCGATGTGGTGCGCTCCGCCGCCTGGCCCAAGCAGGCCTTCGGCAAGATCGTCGCCATCAACAACGCCTGGCGCGTGCGCCCCGACTGGGATTTCCTCGTCCATGCCGGCGATTTCCCGGCGGAGCGGATGCCGCAAGGCGGTCCCCTGCAGCAGGCGCAGATCTTCAGCGCCTCGCATTACGTGCCGGCGCAAAACAGCTTTGGCGGCTTCGTCTATGCCGGCGGCACCATGTCGATGACGGCGGCCTACTGGACGATCCACAGTCAGAAGCCGGACGTGCTGGCATTCCTTGGCTGCGACATGATCTACGACCAGCCCGGCAACACGCATTTTTACGGCGTCGGCCGCGCCGATCCGCTGCGCAACGACGTCACCCTGCGCAACCTCGAGGCGAAGTCGGCCCGCCTGCTCATCCATGCGCTTCGGCGCGGCTGCCTGTGCGTCAACCTATCCGACCTGCCGCGCAGCCGGCTGATCTTCCCGCGGCTGACGCTCGATGAACTCGGCGCGCTTTCTTCCTCGCAGCTTTCGGAAATGAAGGCCGAGATGCTTGCCGGCCTGCGGCTCGATCAGGCGGAGGAGGCCGACAGGATCGAGAAGGAACTCGGCTATCTCTTCGAGGACGGCATGTACTGGAAGCACCTCGACAAACTCGACGAGAAATTCCTGGCCAACATCGACCGGCTGTGGATGGCGGCGGTGAAGGCGAGCTTGAGCAGTCGGCCGAAGCTCCCGATCTCCCCTACAAGGCGGGAGATCGGCGCGTCGTCCGCTTAGCTTTTGGCCGCCGCGAGCTTGTCTTGCATCTTGGTCTCGAAATCGCTGGCGTCATGGCGCTCGTGCAGTTGCATCGAAGGCTCGCCGAAGGTGCGGTTGACCATGCGGCCGCGCTTGACCGCCGGCCGCGCGTCGATGGCGTCGGCCCAGCGCTGCACGTTCTTGTACTGCTCCACCTGCAGGAACTCGCCGGAATCGTCATACATACGGCCCTTGGCCAGCCCGCCATACCAGGGCCACACCGCAATGTCGGCAATCGTATAGTCGCTGCCGCCTAAATACTCGCTTTCGGCGAGGCGTCGGTCGAGCACATCCATCTGCCGCTTGGTTTCCATGGCGAAGCGGTCGATGGCATATTCGATCTTCGTCGGCGCATAGGCGTAGAAATGGCCGAATCCGCCACCGAGATAGGGCGCCGAGCCCATCTGCCAGAACAGCCATGACAGGGTCTCGGCGCGAGCCGGCTGCTCCGTCGGCAGGAATTCGCCGAATTTTTCGGCGAGGTAGAGCAGGATCGAGCCGGATTCGAAGATGCGGACCGGCTTTTTCCCACTGCGATCCATCATGGCCGGGATCTTCGAGTTGGGGTTGACCTCGACGAAGCCGCTGCCGAACTGGTCGCCGTCGTTGATCCTAATAAGCCAGGCGTCGTATTCGGCGCCGCTGTGGCCGAGCGCCAGAAGTTCCTCCAGCATGATCGTCACCTTGACGCCGTTCGGTGTCGCCAACGAATAAAGCTGCAGCGGATGCTTGCCGACCGGCAGTTTCTTGTCATGCGTCGGGCCGGCGATCGGCCGGTTGATGCTGGCGAAAGCGCCGCCATTTGCCTTGTTCCAGGTCCAGACTTTTGGCGGCGTGTATTGGTCCGTTGCGTAGTCGTTCATTTGGGAGGCCTTTGGAAGGGTTGGGTTGGGAGGATATCAGATATCAACGTGGGTAATGGCGGAGGAACTTTGCATAGGGCAGCTTGGGATAGCCGTAGGTACAGATAGGGCTGCCGGCGCTGTTGCAAAACCCCGGCGCGAACGGCGCGGCGCCGGTCCACGCCAAAGCCGGCGCCACCTCTTGCGCCTGATCACCTGCGCCATACCTATAGCCCATATCAGCCTGCGAACATTGCCAGGAACCAAAGCATGAATATCGAACCCCTTTTGCGATCCATCGTGGCCGTCCGCGCCACCGTGCCAGAGGACGCCTTCACGGCAAATACACTTGGCACCCGCCGCGAGGGCAGTGGCGTGGTCATCCGCGGCGACGGGCTGGTACTTACCATCGGCTATCTCATCACTGAGGCCGAGGAGGTCTGGCTGGCCGACCAGGACGGGCGTGTGGTTCCCGCCCATGCGCTCGCCTACGACCAGGAGTCGGGCTTCGGCCTGGTGCAGGCGCTGGCGCCGCTCGGGCTGCCCGCCATTGCGCTCGGCGATGCGTCCAGGGCCAAGATCGGCGATCCCGTCGTGCTCGCCGACGGCGTCGGCCGCTCCGTGCGGGCGCGGATCGTCACCAAGCAGGAATTCGCCGGCTATTGGGAATATCTGCTCGACGAGGCGATCTTCACGGCGCCGGCTCACCCCTCATGGGGCGGCGCCGGCCTCATCGGCGCGGATGGCAGGCTGCTCGGCATCGGTTCGCTGCGCCTGCAGATGAGCCGCAACGGCGAGGTCGCCGACATCAACATGGTGGTGCCGATCGATCTTCTGCCGCCCATCCTCGACGATCTGCTGACGCGCGGGCAGGTCGCCAGGCCGCCGCGGCCGTGGCTCGGCGCCTTCTCGGCCGAGAGCGACGGCAAGGTCGTGGTGATGAGCGTCGCCGAGGGCGGTCCGGCCGCCCAGGCGGGCCTTCGCCAAGGCGATGTCATCTCGGATGTCCGCGACACGGCGGTCGATGGGCTTGCCGATTTTTATCGCAAGCTTTGGAAGAGCGGCCCGGCCGGTGCCGAGATCCCGCTCCGGGTGCTGCGCGATGGCCGCGAAACCTGGCTGCGCGTCAAGTCCGCCGATCGCAACAGCCTGCTGTGGAAGCCGCCGCTGCAGTGAGGCAACCGAAACCTCTCACTCTCCGCAAGCGCTGAAGCCAGTGCCCGGGGTCCATTCCGCAAATGGGATGACCTTGCCTTCGACCGATACGGTCGCTTGCCTGGTGCTGCCGTCCGCCAGCTTCTTGCTGCTTTTGCCCTTGCCGGTCAGCACATTGTAGTCGCAGTCGCCGGCAACATTGTCGTCCATGTAATCCCAATACTCGTAGGCAAAACCGGCGACGACGAACGTGCCGTTGCGCCAGGCGAGCGTCAGCGTCTTGTTGGTCCGCTCGCTGCCGATCTCCATCGCCGGAATATCGAGCTTGATCGAACCGTTGGGGAGCCCGGTGAGTTCGGGCTCGGTGTCGGATGTGGCGGGGCCCGGCCGGTCGTAATCCTTCCATTCCCCGTCAATCTGATCATGCACGATCCCGGCAGGTTTTAGAAAATCGCCATCGCGATCTTTGAGGAAAAAATACAGGTCCATGGGAGAGCCGGGCTCGGTCTCGACGATCATCGCCAGATCGGCGGCGCCGTCGCCGTTCCAGTCGCCGGTCGCCGCCGTGATGATCTTCTGGGTCTCGATCGGCTCCGCCAGGGCGGCGGCCGGCAGCAGCAAGACCAGACCGAATATTGTCGATCGCATGTAGATCCCCCGCGCTTGGGCAGGCCTGAGAGCACGCTTCTCAGGAGGCCCGGCTCTGCCGCGTCTCGGAACGGCTCGTCTCGTTGAGCAGCCGGCAGAGCGAAACCGCTTCACGACGGCTCAGGCCGATCAGCGCGATTTCCGAAAATTGCGCCGGCAGATCGTGAACGATGTCCCACACCATCCAACGGCCGTCCGGCTCCATGACACATTCGTAGCGCAATAATTGTTCCTGCATCCGACCCCCGGCTTTGCTCACCGGACTGGTACAGCGTCGAGGTAAATGAGTTGTTGCGCCGCGGTAGTATTCCGCGGCTATCGAAACCGGGCGTTGAATCCCGCAGCGGCGGGCCCGAGGGGCCGCCCGGCGGTGCGGATACTCTCGACAAGGCGGCAGGGCAGGGACGCTTCCGGCGTGAACGGCGGCCGCCGCCAGAATTGGATCAGGCGTTGCGGCTCGCCATATGCGCGTCGAGCTTCCTCCTCGAGGGGCCGTAACGCTTGATGATGGTCGCGGCCTCGCTTTGCGGTATGCCGTATTTGCGGGCAAACGCAGCGACCTCGTATGGCTCTTCGCCGGAGACCAGTTTGCGATCCTGCTTGGTCTTGGATTTGTCGTCGGCCATGGCGTCCTCCATCACATCTGGTCGTTATAGGGCTCCTTGGTCCGGCCGACCATCCTGGCCAGTTCGGCAAAGGTCGGCACGCCGGTTTCGCCCTGGGCGTTGTTGGCCGCCTGCAGCAGCCTGAGCGGAAAGCAGACGGCGTCGCGGTTGGATGGCGACATGTCTTCATAGAGACGCTCGTCGCTGGTCATCGCCGCCTCGGCCCGGCGCAACGCCATGTCGACCTCGTCGACCGACAGCAGGCCCTTGTGGACCAGCGCGTTGTTGACGGCCGCGATCGCCATCATCAATCCTTCGAGCTGGAGATTGGCGACGTTCATCGTCTTGCGTCCTTGCCGGGCTTCTTGGCGGTGGCCTTGCCGTCTGGCCGGATCGCTGCGCGCGGCGGGTTCTGGCCCTCCGAATGAAGGGTCCTGTCGTCGAAATCGTCAGCCGGCCTGGTCAATCCCATGCCGCCGGGAGGTGGCTTGTTGCCGGCCGCATCCTGCGAAAATTCGTCGGCCGCGTCGGGGCTCGTCTTTGCCGGATATTTCCTCGCTCCGGTCTCGTAGCGGTTCGGGTCGTCGGCCATGTCCTGTGCTCCCGTTGCAATGAGCGGATAACTTTCATGCGGCGGCAGCGGTTCCGTGGCGAAATCGACCTTGCCGGTGTGCAAGCCTTCGCAATCTGTCGGGTTTCGTGCATTCTTGTGCATGCCAACGATGCTTCGCTCCGACGCGCCGGCAAAATGCTGCTCCTACTGCGGCGGGCGCGACCACGACTACGAGGATTGCCCGAAGCGCAAAACCGATGCCGAACGGCAGAAGGAGACGCCAGGCAACGCGTCCCAGCCCGCTGCCGCGGCTGCAGGGGAAATCCGCTAGCCAGCCTGAACCACCCGCCGGTCCGGCCGGTTGGCGCGAAGGTCCTTCCATATCCAGAGGATTGCAATGCCGCCACTATTGTGGGCAAAAGCAGCACGGGCAATCAGGTTGGGGTGGGGTGATGACCGAAACGCAAGGCAATTCAAGCCGTCCGCAGGGCAAGCCGGGGATGGCATCGGGGTCGATCGGTTCCGGCCTGATCGCACTCGTCATCGTGGCGCTCGGCGTCTTTGCGCTCCTGGGGTCCTGGTACACGATCGACCAGGGCGACCGCGGCGTGCTCTTGACCAACGGGGCGCTGAGTTCGGTCGTCGATCCCGGACTGCATTTCAAGCTGCCGTGGCTGCAGCGCGTCGAGAAGATCAGCTTGCGCCAGCAGGTGCTCAAATGGGGCTGCGAGAACCAGAACGATTGCAGCGGCCTGCCGGCCATGCAGGCCTATTCGC
Organism: Mesorhizobium sp. M0074; assembly: GCF_040322975.1. Classification (NCBI taxonomy): domain Bacteria; kingdom Pseudomonadati; phylum Pseudomonadota; class Alphaproteobacteria; order Hyphomicrobiales; family Phyllobacteriaceae; genus Mesorhizobium; species Mesorhizobium sp. M0074. The sequence continues at coordinate 112,212 of NZ_JAMYUM010000019.1, read as the reverse complement.
GCGACCAGCAGCCGGCCGACATGCGCGTTACCGTCAACTTCCACGTGCCGGCCGCCGAAGTCAGCAACGTCTACACCAATTATGGATCGATCGAGGCACTGGCCGACCGTGTCATTGCCAGGAAAGCACCGCAGGAGATCAAGACGGTGTTCGGCCAGTACGACGCGGTGTCGGTTATCCAGAACCGGGCGAAGTTCAACAAGGACGTCGCCGACGCCATCGCGGCGGTAACCGACGGCCCGGTGATGATAGACAGCGTGCAGGTCGAGAACATCGACTTCTCCGACGCCTACGAGCAGGCGGTCGAAGCCAGGATGACGGCGCAGGTCGAGGTGCAGAAGCAGGAACAGAACCTGCAGCAGGAAAAGATCAAGGCCGATATCGCCGTCACCCAGGCCAAGGGCCGCGCCGACAGCGTCAAGGCCGAAGCCGAGGCCAGCGCCTACAAGACCAGGGTCGAAGGCGATGCGACCGCGGGCGCCATCAAGGCTCGCGCCGCCGCAATCGCCAACAATCCGCTGCTGGTCGAACTGACCAAGGCGGAGAGATGGAACGGCGAATTGCCGAAGTCGATGATCCCGGGCTCGACCGTACCGTTCCTCGAACTCAGCACGCCTGCCGCAGCATCGAACTGAGGCGCGGCGCAAACCAGATCAGGGCGGCGGCGCGATAGCCGTCCTGGTGCGGTTACGGCTGAAGCACGGCGCCTCGGGCGATCGCCTGCGTTTGACTTAGAAAAGCTGTCAGCAGCTCCATTCCCGCCGGCCAGTCGCCGAGCCCGCTGTCGCCATTGATGTGGCCAAGCGGTCCGGCGATATGGAGATCGCTGGCCCATCGCTCGGATTTCGCCCTGGCATAGTCCAGCGAGCCGTAGGGATCGTTGGTGCTGGCGACAATCAGCGACGGAAAGCGAAGCCGTTGTTGCGGTGCGTCGGCGAAGGCCCGGGCGGAGGAGGGGAAGGCCGGCGACGCAGGGTCCGGAACCGCGACCAGCAACGCGCCGCCGATAGAGCGGGGGGAGATCCGCTGCCAGTGTACGACGAGCAGACAGCCGAGGCTATGGGCGACGAGCACCGGCGGTGTCCTTGCCTGGCATACAGCGGTTTCCAGCGCAGCCACCCAGTCGTCGAGGTCCGGCGCGTCCCAACTCGCCGGGTTGAACCGCCGCATCGCCGGGTTTGCCTGCTGCCAACGTGTCTGCCAGTGGGCTTTGCCCGATCCGCCGATGCCCGGCACAATGATGAAGTCGGTCATGCGAAGCCCTTCTTTCCTGATGCTGCGCGTGCAATTCTAGGTCTTCTCCCAGGTGGCGGAATGAGAGATCATCGGAAAGCAGCGACGAAATCCGATGGATTAAAGGGCGGTCATGCGGAACGGCGATTATCGGCCAAGGCTCGATCCCACCGATCTGGCGATCATTGAGATCATGCAGGAGGATGGCCGCATCGGCATCTCCGAGCTTGGCCGCCGCGTCGGACTGTCCCAGCCCGCCACCTCGGAACGGGTGAAGCGGCTGGAGGAGCGCGGCGTCATCACCGGTTACAAGGCGGTGATCAATTCGGCAGCGCTCGGGCTCGGCACCATGGCGGTCATCCGCCTGCGCACCACGCATGAGCATATCCAGGCCTGCCTGAAGAAGTTCGCCCAATTGCCGGAGGTGGTCGAAGTGCTGCGGGTGACCGGCGAGGATTGTTTTCTGGTCAAGGTCGTGGTCCCGTCACCGCCCGATCTTGAAAGCATCGTCGACAGCATCGGCCACTACGGCACAGTGACGACAAATGTGGTTCTGCGCGCCGAGCAACCGAAGCGGCTGGGACGCGAATTGATGACCAGGGCCTGACCGGTCTATCGCTTGGTCTGCGTATGCCCGACGGCATTGGCGAACGAGATGCCGCCCTTGATCTCGCGCATCGCCATCGAGGTGATCGTGCGCCGCACGCCGGGCAGCCGGCTGAGCTCCTCGCGCAGCATCCTGTCGAGCGCCATCATGTCGACGGTGACGATCTGCAGGAGATAGTCGGCCTCGCCAGTCGTGGCGTGGCAGCGGCGGATCAGCGGATGCTTCTGCACTGCCGCCTCGAAGGCGTCCGACAGCTCAAAATCGATCGACACCTGGATGAAGGCTTCGATGCCGAAGCCGAGTTTTGCCGGGTCGATGCGGGTCGAGTAGCCGCGGATGACGCCGGCGTCCTCAAGCGCCTTGACCCGCTTCCAGCACGGCGTCTTGCTCAAGCCGACCTCATCGGCGAGCGCGGCAAAGGAGATACGGGCCTCGCGTTCGAGCGCCGCGACGATCTTCCGGTCGACCGCATCCAGCATCATTCGTTCTTCCAATCTGCTTCAGCGACAATTTTCGTCCTTCGTTTCCCGCCAATCGAATAACAGAAAGGGACAATGTTCGGCAAGAAAGCGATTAGACTCGGGGGACCGGGATCCAACAAGCGCCTGCGGCCGAACGGCCGGGGCAAGGAGCATGGCCATGGACAAGCAGGATTATTATGCCCGCATCGAAACGCCTGAGATGCGCGACTATGGCGTCTACCTCAAATGCGACAGGTTGCTTGCCTGCCAGAAGCCGCTGGCCGAGATGGTGAATGCCGACGAGCTGCAGTTCCAGATCGTGCACCAGGTCGAGGAGCTGTGGATGAAGCTCATCGCCTATACGCTGGTCGATGTCGTTGATTTCCTGGAAAAGCAGGACACGCATCGCATCGTCACGCTGATGGCGCGCGTGCACCGGCTGATGCGGCTGATGACGGCGCAGCTCGACCTGCTCGAAACCATGTCGCCCAAGGAATACCAGCAGATCCGGCTGCAGCTCGGCAATGGCAGCGGCCAGGAATCGCCGGGTTTCAAGCAGCTGCTGCGTCTGCCGCCGGATCTGTGGCGGGCCTTCAAGGCGTCATACCTCGACGACCGCGGCCTTTCGGTCGAGGATGTCTACGATACCGGCTACGATCACGGCGACAGCTATGTCGTTGCCGAAGCGCTGATCGAGTTCGACGAGCTGTTCCAGAAATTCCGTGCCAACCACCTCTATCTCATCCACCGCACGATCGGCCTCGGCGCGAAATCGCTGAAGGGCCGGCCGGTCGAATTGCTGGAAGCCGGCGCCCGCCACCGCTTCTTCCCGGAACTCTGGGACATACGCTGGGCGATGACCGACCGCTGGGGCAGCCAGTATGGAACGGTACGGGAGCCGATCAGCCGGGCGGGGGCCAAGGTGGGGTAGTACAACCTTCCTTCTCCCCTTGTGGGAGAAGGTGGATCGGCGCGCAGCGCCGAGACGGATGAGGGGTGTTGGACGGAGTGCCGCCGGCGCCAAGCTGGAGCACCCCTCATCCGTCGCCTTCGGCGACACCTTCTCCCACAAGGGGAGAAGGGAAGGCGCCACTTTGGTGTCGCCCGCTTGTATCCTGCAGGTTTTTCGGGGGATGATGTCGGGCTTGCGGCTGGTGGTGCGTCCTTGGGGCACAACCATCGTAACTCTTGGGAGGACATCATGACCTTGGAAACCGCTCAATCAACCGTTCAGTCGCCGTGGCAGACCGCGGCAATCCTCATCGGCCGGCTGATCTTCGCAGCCGTGTTCCTGATGGCCGTGATCTTCAAATTCATCGATATCGGCGCCACCGCCGGCTATATCGCGGCGGCTGGATTTCCGTTCCCGCTGTTCCTGGCCTGGTGCGCAGCCCTGCTCGAGGTCGTCCTCGTTCTATGCTTCCTGACCGGCGCCTTCTTCTCATGGGCAGCACTCGTCGCCGGCGCCTATGTGCTGTTCCTTGGCTTCGCCTTCCACGGGCCGTCGCACTGGGCCGGCAACCAGGCCGAGTTCGGCTTCTTCGTCGATCACTTCACCTTCCTGGCCGGGCTGCTGTTCGCCGCCGTGCACGGGCCGGGCAGGGTCCTGGCGCTGAGGCTTGGCAGGGCGTGATGCCCAATCTCGCATCCGGCGTTCTCGTAAAGGCGCTCAGAAGGGTGGCTGCGACGATCCCGGCCGGGTCTATGACCGCGACCAGGGCCAGATCGGCAGCACGATCCGCACCAGCATCGTCGTGACGATCGAGAACGGCTGGATACCGTCATTCAGGCCATCGCAGTTCGATTGAAATAAAAGCGAGAGCTAAAGTACGAGCGTTCGAGGTTTATGCTTTTCGTAGATGCGCCTGCATTCCCTCTGTACTTCCAACATTCGGCGGGCTAAGCAAGACGCGGGTCTTGAGGGGGAATTCATGAACATCGCCACGCGTTTTGCTGCCGCCATGATCGGCACGTCTCTGCTTGCCGGCTGCACTACCTTGACCGAAGGCGAATTCAACACGATGCATACCACGCTTGAAGGCAGCCCTGTCACCAAGCGCGTGGCGATCAACGAATGCATTGCACGCGAGAGGTCCACGCCGCTCAACGAAAGAACGACTTACGCGGCAATCATGAATGTCAGTGTCGCAAAATACGATAGCGCCTTTTGTAACCGGCTCTTTAATGCCGTTGCTAATGGCAGGCTGACTTACGCGGACTACCGCAGGCTTTCTTCGCCGGGGGCCGACAGCAGCAAGTTGATCAAGATCCTGCAGGGCCGCTAGCAGGCGCCGCCAGCAGTCTTGCCGCCCTGGCGCGGCAAGCCGTTGTCGCGGCGTCAGTTATGATCGCCGCGTCACATCTGGTCGTTGTAAGGTTCCTTGATCTGACCGACCATGCGTGCCAGTTTCGAGAAGGACGGCATGTCCGTCTCCGGCTGACATTGATTGGCCAACTCCAGCAGTCGGATCGGGAAGTTGACGGCGTCGCGGCTGGACGCCGACATGCCTTCGGACCTTTCCTCGTTGGTCTCGCTGGCTTCGGCCTTGCGCAAGGCGATGTCTATCTCCTCGACAGAGAGCACGCCCTTGCGGACCAGAACCTGATTGATTGATGCGATGGCCATAAGCAGGCCTTCGAGTTGCAGATTGGCGACGTTCATGATTTTTGCTCCCATGGCTAAGGGTCAAACGCGCGAATGCCTGTTCTGATCCGCGGCTGCGGCTGCTCGTCGGCCGGTGAGATGCCTCGGCAAATGGAGGAAGCGCCAATTGCCGACGCTGCGTTCGCGCCCACAAAGTGGCTGGCGGGCAACGCGAGGCGCCGAAGAGAAATTCGGTTTTTTGTCGCCGCGCCACATTTTGTTCTTGCTTTGTGCCGGCAGCTATGCTACTAATTTGGGTATGGTGCTAATTGGCTCCAACGACCCGCCCGCCGAGGCGGGTTTTTGTTTTCAGGCTTCTTTTCGATCGAACGTTGCTTGTGTTGCCGGCTGTGAAGTCGGCGGGACAGCGCCCGGGACAGTACCCCCCTCTGGCCTGCCGGCCATCTCCCCCTCAAGTGGGGAGTCTAATCTGGGTATGGTGCCAATTGGCTCCAACGACCCGCCCGCCGAGGCGGGTTTTTGTTTTCAGGCCGATTTGGAGACGATCACGGCGAGCGAGGCGAGTTTTCCGTCACTCAGGCTTCGGATGTAGTTGCGGCGGCGCTGCAGGAATTCCGCGCCCATGACGACTTCATTTGCCTGCTGCTGCGCCGGCGAGGGCACGATGCCGGAATTGGCTCTCTTCAGCGCCAGCTCAACATGTTCGCCGGTTTCGTCGACGATTTCGTCGATCCGAAATCCGGCATCGTCAAACAGGGCTTTCAATTTTTCCCGATCGGCGAGGTGGCTGGTCGCCGGCGAAACCGCCCACGGCATGGGATAGTATGGCTCGCCGCCGGCGAGCACGGCCTCGGTCCAGATCAGCCTGCCCCGCGGTTTCAGCACGCGCCAGGCCTCGTCGATGACCGCGGCCTTATTCTCGATGTTCATGCCGACGTAGAAGCAGATCGCCGCATCGAAGGTGCTGTCGCCAAAAGGCACTTTCGTCGCGTCGGCCTGATGGAAGCGAACCTTGTCAGACAATCCGCTGAGTGCGGTCAGCCGGCTCGACGCGGCGACAAAGGCTGGTGTCAGGTCGATGCCGTCGACCTGGCAGCCATAGGTCGAGGCCAGAAACCTTGCCGGCCCGCCAATGCCGCTGCCGATATCCAGGATCCGATCTGTCGGCGAAGGAGCAAGACGGGCCGCATGCTCCCGCGTCGCGATCAGTTCGCGGCCATGGAGCTGATCGAATGGATAGAGTTGCGCGGCCGCGAGTTTCCCGGCCGGGTCGGCGTCAGGGATCGCGGCCAATATGCGATCGACGATGCCGTCGCTGCCGTAGTGACCGGTGACATTGCCCATGACGCGTTCCCCTCAAGCGCAACCACCATCCCATCAACGCAAGTCTCACGCAATGCCCGCCTTTTTCGCCCCTCCTTCCAGCCGTTCACCGACGAGGGTGCGAGGTCGTCAGTGCATTTTCTGCCGCCGCGCCACATTTTGTTCTTGCTTTGTGCCGGCAGCTATGCTACTAACTTGGGTATGGTGCCAATTGGCTCCAACGACCCGCCCGCCGAGGCGGGTTTTTCATTTCGGGCTCCTGTTCGACCGAATGTTGCGTGTGCTGCCGAGGTATGTCGGCGCGAATGAACGCGACCGACTATCCCGGTCAGCAACCACCTATCGTCCATAGATTTCCCAGCGCGCCCCTGCGCCCATTTCAGAGAACACCCCATGTCCAACCGTTACGCCACCATCATCACCGACGATGACGGCCGCGAGGTCGTCAGCGCTATTGGCGAGTTCGCCGGCGCCGCACCCTATGCACGCCATGGCCGCTTCGAGCAGGTCGCCGCCGGCGTGCGGATCGGCATGGTGCGCGGCGGTAGCGTCGATGCGGTCGGCGGCTTTGGCTTCCCGTCGGGAGCACTCGACGGCAAGGCGGTGGCAATTCTCAGGGCAAGGCTGAATGCCTTGCCTGACGCCGCTGCGATGAAGCCCGGCACGACGACTGATGCGAAACCGGCAAGCCAGCCGCGGAAGCCGAAGTCGGAACGCGCCGGCAAGAAGGCCAAGCCGCGCAAGCGCATCGTGCGGCCAGGCAACAAGAAGCCGATATCCGCCGGGACGGCGGAGTAGGGCATGGCCAAGGCTCCTTCCACCGGCGATCCGCAGCCGCACGATCAAGCACCCGGCAAGCCCGGCCGAACCAGGCGGGCGAAGAAGACGCTGGCCGACGGCTTTCTCGAAGCGATCCGCGCCGATTTTCGCGCCCATGGCGCCGGCGTCATCGCCGATGTGCGCGCCGAAAAGCCCGATCAGTACCTGAAGCTCGTGCTGTCGGTGCTGCCCAAGGATCTTAATGTCAACATCAACAATCTGGATGCATTGAGCGATGACGAAATCAGGCAGCGCATCCGCGGCCTCGAAGCCGTCCTCAGGCCGTTCCTCGAGAAGCCGGGCTTCGCAAAAGGCCTCGCACAGCCGGGCGGCAAGGACGGAATATCTCAGCCTGCTGGCGGAGCTGGACCGCAGGCGCCGCACTAACCAGCTTGCCGCCTATCGGCCTTATCCCCGACAGGCCGAGTTCCACGCCGCCGGCGCGACCAATCGCGAGCGCCTGTTCATGGCCGGCAACCAGCTCGGCAAGACCAGGGCCGGCGGCGCCGAATGGGCGATGCACCTCACCGGCCGCTATCCAGATTGGTGGCAAGGCAAGGTTTTCGACTGTCCGGTTCGGATGTGGGCGGCCGGCGTCACCGGCGAAAGCACGCGCGACAATCCGCAGCGCATCCTGATCGGCCCGCCGCAGCAGCAGGCGGCCTGGGGCACCGGCATGATCCCGGCCGACGCCCTCGTCAGCACGATGGCGGGACGGGCGCCGGGCGCGCTCGACAGCGTCGTGGTGCGCTGGGGCGGCGGCGGCGATGTCCAGGCCGGCGAATCGGTGCTGTCGTTCAAGAGCTACGAGAAGGGTCGCGAGAAATGGCAGGGCGAAACGCTGCACGGCGTCTGGTTCGACGAGGAGCCGCCGCTCGACATCTATTCCGAAGGGCTGACCCGCACCAACGCCACCGGCGGCATCACCATCGTCACCTTCACGCCGTTGCTCGGCATGAGCGATGTGGTGCTGCTGTTCTTGTCGGCTGAGCAGGTCGAGTTCATTGGTGAAAGGGGAAGCAATCGGCTGAATAAGCCAGCCCGGCGCAATCATTATCCCAGCTGACTGTGGCGCACGGAATAAGTGTGGAGCACTTCTCTTGCAGCAAAATTGTAGTTATTTGGACGGAGGATGAGAGCCGTAACGGAGGGGTGGGCAGTGGGAAATCACTATCGGTCGCTAGTCGTGATCGGTGCAATAATGCTTTCAGGATGCGTAGTGACTGAGAGCCGGTTCAACACAATCAACGCTGGAATACAAAGAAGTCCAGCTTTCAAAAAGGATTTTATGACTCAGTGTGCGGTGGGATTGGGGGCAAAGCCACTAGCTTACCGCAAACAATGGGCTAGAATAATAAACACAAGTGTTGAAGCGTTGCCAGAGGTGTACTGCAAACGCTGGACTGATGCGGCGATGAGCGGACGAATGACGTATGCGGATTACAAAAATGGATTGTCGCGACCTACCTACGAAAGTAAGTTGATCAAGATACTTCAGGGCCATTAGCCGGCCCGCCTGTGTTCGTCGCGCGCCGTCCCGGTTTTGCTCCAGCAAGGTATCTCGCATGAGCCGCCACGTCCCCTTCATGACCAGCGCGGTTGCCAAGCCATGATCCGGAACTAGACTGGCTACATTGGGCGGGAGATCACAACTATGAATAGACGAATGGTGTTGATCGGCGGCCTTTCGTCAATTGTCGTATCACCAGAAGGCAACGTCGGCATGTCAGCAACTTTTCCTCCCGTTCCGAAATGGCGGCCATCGTTTTCGCAGCCCATCGATCGCATCGAGGAGCGCTTTGGCTACTACTTCAACCAGGAGCGTGACTTTGCCATCCTTGAAAACGGCACCTGTGTGCTGACGGAGGCTGGTCTTTCCGATGGCGCTGCATCCTTGGCAGCCATCCAGACGCTTGCCGAGATCTACAACTACCACCCGGACATGAAACCGTCCGATATGGACGATGGCAATTTGTTGGTCAGTTACAATCATCCTGCCTTCAACGTCGTGCTGACCGACATTGCCAAGGCGCATTGGCCAGAGATCGAGGCTCGCCACCAGGACGGACTGACGACCGACGAGGTGTTGTTCACGCCGCTCGGGCAGAACGTATTCGATGATTTTGGCAAAAAGGCGCTGCTAGGCCGGTGCTACATGTTCATGGATGCACAGGCGCCGAAAGTCATGCGCATCAAACGTCGGGCGATCTGATCCCGACTTTTCGACCGGCTCCGTGGCAGGTGTTCCGAGCGATGCAAACGGAGCTGCGAGGCGGGGCGTTGGAGCGCGCACCTGCCACCACGATTCACTGCCGCGAGGGTGAGAACAATGACCCGTCACGTCACCTTCATGACCATCGACGATGCCGAACATTATACGCCGCAGCAGCGCGCCGAGATCATTGCCGCCTATCCGGCGCATGAGCGCGAGGCGCGGGCCAAGGGCATTCCGGTGCTCGGCTCCGGCCGCATCTTTCCGGTGGCCGAGGAGCTGATCGCCTGCGAGCCGTTCCCGCTGCCGCGCTACTGGCCAAGGCTCGGCGCGCTCGATTTCGGCTGGGACCATCCCTCGGCGGCGGTCGAGCTTGCCTGGGATACGGAGGCCGATGTCGTCTATGTCACGAAAGCCTGCCGCGCTTCGCAGCAGACGCCCGCCATGCAGGCGCTGACGCTGAAACCGTGGGGCGAATGGCTGCCATGGGCATGGCCGCGCGACGGCCGCCGCGAGACGCTGGAAGGTGCCGGCACCGCCCTTGCCAGGCAATATTCGGCACGTGGGCTGAACATGCTCGCCAGCCATGCTCAGTTCGCCGACGGTTCCGTATCGGTCGAGGCCGGGCTGATGGACATGCTGGACCGCATGCAATCAGGCCGCTTCAAGGTGTTCTCGACGCTTTTGCCCTGGTTCGAGGAATTCCGGCTCTACCACCGCAGGGACGGCCAGGTGGTGAAGCTGCGCGACGATTTGATGGCGGCGACACGCTACGGCGTGATGATGCTGAGGGAGGCGGCAGTCGACCCGGCGGTGTTCAAGGCCGCGCGGCGAAAGGCCGGGCAGGCCGATCCGCTGGGGGCGTTTCGGTGAGGAAAATCGGGGAGGGAGGCAATGCGCTCCGGCTCCGATTGGAAAACTGTAGTGAACGTCCGTGGACGTGGTGTAGCATCGAATGATCCCGCTCAAGGGACGCATCGGCGTGGCCTCACGGGGGCATTCGCCGATAGGGGAGGATCAGATGCAAAACGGAATTTCTCCAGACCACATACTGCAAATTGGCTTTGGGTTCTGGCCAGCCAAGACATTGTTGAGCGCCGTGGAACTGGGACTCTTCTCGCTGCTTGCGGACGGCCCCAAAACGGGCCTCGAACTGCAAGGCGCGATGGGGCTGCATCCGCGCGCAACGTATGATTTTCTCGACACCCTCGTCGCGCTCGGATTGCTGCAGAGGGACGGCGCCGGCGAAACCGGCAAATACGGCAATACGCCATCGACCGCGCTGTTCCTGGTCAAGCGGACCCCCCAATACATCGGTGGAATCCTTGAGATGGCGAACGCACGACTGTATCGGTTCTGGGGCGATCTCACACCGGCATTGCAAACCGGAAAGCCTCAAAACGAGATCAAGGAGACAGGCAAGTCGATGTTCGGCGAGCTCTATGCGGACCCGGCGCGCCTGGAGCAGTTCATGGACGCGATGAGCGGCATCTCCATGGGCAATTTCACGGCGTTTGCCGAGAAATTCGACTTTTCCAAATATAAGACGCTGGCCGATATAGGCGGCGCAACCGGGCAGCTTTCGGCCATCGTCGCGGCGCGGCATCCGCACATGCAATGCCGGACGTGCGATCTCGCCGATGTGCAGCCGATCGCCGAACGGCGCTTGAGGGAGCGCAATCTCGGCGGCCGGGTCATCGCCGAGACGATCGACTTCTTCGCGGACGAATTCCCCAAGGCGGACATCATCACGATGGGAATGATCCTTCACGACTGGAATCTCGAGAACAAGAAAATGCTGATCGCCAAGGCCTATCGTGCATTGCCGACCGGCGGCGCGTTGGTCGCCATCGAGAACATCATCGACGATGAACGCAGGCAAAACGGCTTCGGTCTCATGATGTCGCTGAACATGCTGATCGAATTTGGCGAGGCGTTTGACTTCACCGGCGCCCAGTTCACCGAGTGGTGCAAAGAGGCAGGGTTTAGTCGCTGCGAGATTATTCCGTTGGCGGGACCTGCAAGCGCAGCAGTGGCTTACAAATAGAGGCTTGGCACCCAGTTCGCTGGCTCGGTCGAGGCCGGGCTGATTGAAATGCTGGACCGCATGCAAGGTCGACCGCCGCCTTCTAGCGCCGCAGTGGACGGTAAGGTTCGCCGAGCATGACCCTCCGCATCATTCCCGCCACGCTGCGCGATCTCTCCTACATCGCCGCCAACCTCCGGCCCGAGGACCGGGCCGAGATCGATTGCCAGTTCGACGACTGGTCGCCGGCGCTGCTGGCGCTGACGGCGCTGCAGGGATTTGCCTATGTCGCCGAGCTCGACGGCAATCCGGAGGCCGGTTTTGGCGCTGCCGAGCAGCGCGGCGGCTTATGGATCGCCTGGAGCTGGGGCACGCGCCGCATGAGGCGCTGCGTGCCTGGGATTACGGAATTCTTTCATGCCGTGCTCGGGCCTGAAGTTGCCGCGCGCGGCGCATGGCGGGTCGAGGCGCGAGCGCTGGCGGCCAATCAACTGGCGCTGCGCTGGCTTGCCCGGCTGGGCGCCACGCAACGCTGCCGCCTGCCGGGCTATGGCAGGAACGGCGAGGATTTTCTGCTCTACGACTGGACAAGAGCCTCTCACTCTGGAGAAAACCATGTGCCTCTTCCAAAAACCGCCGGCGCTGAAGCCGTTGCCGCCGACACCGACCATTGCCGACAAGGACGTACAGGCGCGCGAAGCCGCCTTGCGGGCCCAGCTTGCGGCCAATGACGGCACTGCCGGCACGGTGAAGACCGATCTGTCGCCCAGTGAGCTCACCGGCCAGCGCCGCGTGCTGCTGGGGGTGTGACATGGGCGCCATGAGAAGAGTGTTCCGCAACCGCGTGCTCGCCTGGTGGTACTGGCGCCGGCATGCAAGGTTGAAGAAGAGATAGACGGGAGCTTGCCTGCCGGGATCGCGTAAGCCGCGATCCTTCGCGCCCCCCTCTGTCCTGCCGGACATCTCCCCCTCAAGTGGGGAGATTGGCAGCTTGGAGGACAGCGCCTTTTCTGCATCCCTCGAAAATTGGCGAAGACCGTGATGACAGCCAATCTCCCCACTTGAGGGGGAGATGTCCGGCAGGACAGAGGGGGTGTTCAAGTGCATGCCTCTACAATTGCCCTCAGGTGTTCCGCGTTTTCCGTAACAGCCCAGCGCAAATCGTGTTCCTTCCGCACGGTTGACATTCCTCCCTCAGCCGCCATGCTGCATTGCAACATGGCTATCGAGGAGTTCGGCATGACAGAAGCCCGGTCATCGCGCATCGAGTGCCTGGACGGGCTTCGGGCGCTTGCCGCGATCTGGGTGCTCATCGGGCACTGCTTGTTGTTGACCGGCTGGCAGATTCCTATTCTTGGCGAACCGGACCTCGGCGTCGATCTGTTCATCATGCTGTCCGGCTTCTTGATGGTGTTCCACTACCAGCTGCGCCAGGACAAGGAGCCCTGGCAAAGGCCGGAAACCTGGCTGAAATTCTGGACCCGCCGCTATTTCAGGATAGCGCCGCTGTTCTACGTCATGCTGTTCGTTGCCCTGGCGCTTGGCCCCTATCTCTACGGGTCGAGAATGGTCATCGACGAGTTCCTGCTGAGGTCGCCGCAGGCGCCCGAGCGTTATCTCGACAGCGGCCTGAAGAATATCGGCGCCCATCTGCTGTTCCTGTTCGGCCTGGTGCCGAATTTCGCCTATCGCACGCCGCTGCCCGACTGGAGCCTCGGGCTGGAGATGCAGTTCTACGCGCTATTTCCGGCCATCATGCTGCTGGTGCGCAGGCTTGACTGGATATGGGCGGCCATGCTGACCGCGGCGACCGGCAGCGCGATGGTGTTCTTGATGGGGCAGTTGTCGGTGCATTTTCCGATGCCGTCGTTCCTGCCGTTGAAGATGCAGATTTTCCTGTGCGGGATGCTGCTGGCGGGCGTCGTCCATCAAAGGCAGAAGCGGCCCTTCGTGCATCTGGCATTGGCCATGCTGCTGGCGGCGCTGCCCTTTGGCGGCGGCTATGGACTTGGCAAGCTTTTGATGCGGGAAGCGCTCGTCCTGGGGTTCTTTGCCCTGGTTCTCTACCGCATGCTGCCGGGAATGGCGGGTATCGTGGCCAGAAACATCGCCATGACGCTCGCCAACAGGTTCTTTCATTTGATGGGTGAGCTTTCCTTCAGCATCTATTTGATCCATCTGCTGGTTCTCCAGCCGGTCGCGGCTCTGGTCATCACCCAGTTCGGCCACGAATTGTCGGCGCCGCTGCGCTTTGCGATCGTCACCGTCGTCGTCTTGCCGGTGGTGTGCCTGCTGTCCTGGATCACCTACACGCTGATCGAAGTACCCGGCCAGAAGATGGGCCGTTTCGTGGTGCAGCGCTTTGGGCGCAAGGCTGCGCTGGAGACGACGCCGGCGGAATAAGGCGCTTCCAATCTCCCCCCTTGAGGGGGAGATCGGCAGCCTCGGCGTCCCGCTCTTTCTTTCTTTTCCCATTCACCCATCAAGCGAGGCTGACCATGAGCGATTCCCGTGCTCGCGATATCCTGTCGCGACAGGCTGAACTGGAGAGCGAGCGCAGCCAGTACGAGCATGTCTGGGAGGCGGTGTCCGAATTCTGCGATCCCGACGCGCCCGACATGTGGAGTGGCCGCCGTCAGGCCGGCGTCGATTCGCAGGCCGAGCGGCAGGAGCGGCGCGGTGCGCGTGTCTACGCCAATACCATCAACTCGGCCGCCAACCGGCTGGCCGCCGGGCTGGAAAGCCTGATCATCCCGCAGTCGGAGAAATGGCATGGGCTGTCGACCGCGGCCATCAACGACCAAGAAACCGACGAGGAGAAGGAATGGGCGGAAGCGCTGCGCGACTTCCTGTTCTCGCTGCGCTACTCCGCCAATTCCAATTTCGTGCCGGCAACGCAGGCCTGCCTGCGCAATGTCGTGCGCTATGGCCCGGCCTATCTCTATGCCGAGGAAGGTTTTGGCGGCACGCTGATCCGCTATGCCTCGATCCCAGTGGTCGAAGGCTATCTCTCACGCAACCGCTGGGGCCAGGTCGATATTTTCCACCGCCGCTACGAGCGCACGGCAAGACAGGCGGCGCAACTGCTCGGCTATGACAGACTGCCGGCGCGGATCAAGATTCTGGTCGACGACCCCGCCAAATGCGAGACCAAGATCTCGCTAATCCAGTGCATCCAGCCGCGCGACGAGCGCAAGATGTACAGTCTGAGCGGCTCCTACCAGTATCTCGATACCGCGTTCGCTTCCTATCATGTGATCGAGGGCGAGGAGGCGATCGTCAGGGAAAGCGGTTTTCGCTCGTTCCCGGTGTCATGCTTCAACTGGCGCCGCTACGAGGGCGATCCCTACGGCATCTCGCCGACCATCGAGGCGCTGACGACGGTGCGCGAGGAGAACGCCGTGCGGCGCTCCGGCCTGCGCGCCTTGCAGCAGATCACCGATCCGGCGACCGCCTCCAAGGCAAGGCTCGACTATGTGCCGGTGCTCAATCCCGGCGAGAACTATCCCGGGCTGATCGACGATGCCGGCCGGCCGCTGATCGCGCCGATCGCCACCGGACAGAACCCGACCTATGCCTTCAATTATGCCGACAGCCGGGCCGAGGAGATCCGCGACATAATGTTCGTCAACCTGTTTCAAACGCTGGTGCAGAACCCGCAGATGACGGCGACCGAGGCCTTGATCCGGCAAGAGGAGAAGGGCGCGCTGCTCGGGCTGTCCGGCTCGATCATTCAGGCCGGCTTTGCCTCTAATCTCGACCGCGAGCTGGGCATTCTCGAGGACAAGGGACTTTACGAGGAAGATAGCCGCTTCCTGCCGCCGGCGAGCCTTGCCGGCAAGGCGTTGCGGCCGACCTTCACCGGCCCGCTCGACGTGCTGCGCCGTTCGGCCGAGGCGCGCGACACCATCCAGGTTGTCACCACCGCCATGCAGATGGCGCAGTTCGATCCCGGCGTGATGGACAATATCGACGGCGACGCGGCGCTGAAGATCGTGCAGGGCGCCGGCCGCAGCCCGCAACGCATTTTTCGCCGCCAGGACGAGGTGGCGGGCATCCGCGATGCCCGCGCCAAGGCTCAAGCTGAACAGGCCGGCATGGCGGCGATGGCTGCCGCCGGCAAGGTCGCCAGGGATGCCGTGCCGGCGGCAGTGCAGGCGCGCGACAGCGGCCTGCTCGACGGGCTCGGCGGGCTGATGCCGCAGGCTGCGCAAGATGCTTCGGGCGGGCAGGGCGTATGAGCCAAAAAAGCTTCGCCCATTCCAGCCAGGCCGGCGGCCCGGCCAAGGCGCAGGATGCCCTGGCCAAGGCCTATCTCAGAGTGTTCTCGGGCCAGGACGGCGAAATGGTGCTGGCCGACCTGGCGGCCGCAACCGGCTATTACCGCCGCCCGTCCTATGGCGAATGGTTGGCCAAGACCAAGACGCCGAACGGCTTCGAGCTGCACAGCGCGCTGAGCAATGCCCGCGCCGAAGTGGTGCAGCACATTATGGGGTTTTTGACGCTGGACGAGGCGCAGTTGGCTGCGCTGGAGAAGGCGGCGAGGCTGGAGGGGTAGGGGCTTTAGGAAAGCGTATGCTCAGGCGAACCCCGACGTGAACATCGAGGATGTAGTAATTCATCATCCGGCTGAGCAGCAATTACTTAAGAGGCTTCTAAATTTCCTATCGAAGAAAAAGATCAATTCGATAGAAAATCTCCGCGGGATCCCTAAGGATTTAAACGATATTCTGCATCTTGTTATCATTAGGGGCGAAAATGACAAATTCTATGAAAAGTACCCGTATCCAACGGAGCAGCAGATTCTGGATCATTCTACAATGATGGATAAGAAATATGGCCATCATTTCGTGCTGCCTGTCGGAAAATATAGGTGAAAAATGGATTATTATTATGTAGAGCCATTTGTTGCTGGTGATTTTGGCAAAAATACGGTTCCCGATAACCGCGTTCACCCGCCGATTGTGCACAAACTTCACTACGAGATTGACGTTTGGATAGGTGATGTCCTGATAAGGAGTTTTCCCTGTTATCTTGTCACCAAAGAAGCCGAGCTGGAGCTGCTGAAGATGCGAGTTTCAGGGGCGACGTTTGCCGACGTCGAGGTTACTGCTTCGGAGTTGTTTCATCGGCTGCAGCCAGAAACAGAACTTCCAACCTTCGTCTGGATAAAGATCCATGGGCAGCCAGGACATGATGACTTCGGCATGGCTTCGAACCACACGCTTGTTGTTTCAGAGCGGGCGCTAGACGTGTTTGAGCGCCTCGGCAATGAGTCGGCCGGGATTCATTCATTCGACGAGCCGGAAAAGGATTGAATGATCCTAGTGACTTCGCACGTCAGAGATTTAGCTGATGGACTGCAAAACCTGAACGCGAATAGCCATCGGTTCTGCGGGCATCAATTCTGCAAGGTGCAGTCCAAATACCACGTGTTCAGATATGTTGGAGTTTGTAGCGTGACCCGCGCCTTGGTCGGAGGACCTTCAATATTTGCTGTCCTCATAACGAAGGTGTCGAGCATAAATGTCGTGCTGTCAAATGCAGCGATCTGATATACGTTTCGTCGGAAGATATCGTATTTCGTTGACGATGGTTTGAACGTGCCCGATTTGCTGGTTACAATGAAGTGATCGGCAAATTCTTGGATATCAAATTTCCTGGCCTTGTTAGCTGCGACGAATCCCGAGTCATCTGATGACGGTATGTCGGACCATGTGTGGAAGTCGCTTACTGAACATATGAAGACGTCGCCATCTTTTGAGTTCACTGGCTCCATTGCAAACAAGCAAAGCGACAAAAGGATTATGAGGCGCAGGATCGCCGGCCTCAATGTTGCAATAGTCCGCATTGCCCGCCCCCGTGGGTAGCCCTGGACGATAGCGCTGACCTCTAATCAGCGGAAGGACCAAATCGTCAGGGAAACGGATGCGCGAGACTGACGCTGCGCCCTCTCCCCGTTCTACGGGGAGAGGATACCGGCGGGCAGGTGAGGGGCGGAGCCGGCATTTCAGAGCTTTCTCCCCATAGAACCACTCAATAATCGCCGTTGTAATAGCGGTCGTCGCAGGGGGCGGTGTAGATGCGGCCGCTGGTGCGATCCTGATAGCGGCAAAGCTGTTCGCTGCGCGGCTGCGGCGTGGTGGCGTTGCCGACGACCGCGCCCAGCAAGGCGCCGGCTCCGGCACCGATGACCGTGCTCTTGGTGTTGCCGCCGATCGCCTGGCCGGCAAGCGCGCCGGCGCCGGCGCCGAGCAGCGCACCGGTGCTGGTTCTCTGCTGTGCCTCGGTCTGCGCACAGCCTGCCAATGCGGCAGTCACCAGCATGGCGGCAATGGCTCTGGACATGGTCATCGTCTGGTACTCCCTTGAAACCTATGAGCTAATACACGGGGCGATTTTGCCAAGTGCGGTCGCATTTGCGGCGGAACATAGGCACCGTGCCTCACGAAATAAGACATGGTTGTTTTTGTCTGACAGCCTGATCCGCAAAGAAAGTAACCGAACAAGACCCAAAGAGCTTCATCTCCAGTCGACCTTCGAGAGCGCTACGCTGCCTCGATCTGCATTACCTTTTTCGCCGCAGCGGCCAGAAATCCGGATCGGCTGTAGCCGTGGCGCTCCGCATATCGGTCAATCTGATCGAGGACATCTTCCGGAATGGTGACATTGACACGCACGACCTTCGCAGCTTCAGCTTTCAAGGGAACCAGGATGGCGACACCGCTCAGATTGTCCTTGTCCGACATCACTTCCTCCAGGGATGACGGTTCGGGAATGGCCTCGCCATCCTCGACCAGCCCCTCGACATGAAAGGCCAGTGCTTCCCCGGCCATGGCACGGGCATCATCCAGGTTGACGCCGGCTGTCACCAGGCCCGGAAAATCGGGAAAGGAGACGCCGAAGTCGCTGTCCGCTTGCTTGTGGATCAATCCGATATAGTTCCGCATTTCTCTACCTCAGCTTCACGCCGGATTGTTCTTCAATACTCTTGAGAGTGCCGATCGGGATTTTGCGCTTGGGATGCGGAACTGTCACCCGGCCCGGCTTGGATTTGTGCTTGAACTGGGCGTGACTTCCTTTTCGAGCCACTTCGTACCAGCCATCCGCCAACAGCCTGTGAATGACATCGGCGCTCTTCATGTTGTGTATAGATACACATAACTGATCCAAATGTCCATGAGCTTTGCCGCTGTTGCGTGCGGCGGCCCAGCCGACCCCGTTTTCAATCCTGCAAGAATGGAGATACCAAATGACCCGAGGTCTTGCCCGGACGCTTTCGCGTGCCGCCGCCAGAGAAGCCGGCCTTGCCCCACCCAGGGCAGGGCTGATAGCCAGGACGACCGGACAGGGCGGCGCCTACCGCACCGTCTTTTCGTTCAATGCCATGCCGGTGCCGGTCACCGATGCGCAGGGCTTTGCCAGCCAGAAGCTCTTCGACTTTCTCGATGGCAAGGTGCGGATCAAGGGCGGCACGGCACGATTGCAGTTCGCCGTGCTGACGCCACGCGCCTCGACCATCAACGACAATGCCGCGCTGACCTGGTCGCTCGGCTCGGCGGCAGCATCGAGCGCTGTACTGGCAGGCACTATGGCCAATGTGGTGGGCGCCACCGGCCGTACGCTGGATGGCGCGGGTGCCGCGCCGTCGAGCGCATCGATTGCCGATGTTGCCGCAGCCTTGACGCTCGACGGCACCGTGACGCCGGTCGACCTCTATCTCAACCTGGCGTTTGCGACCGGCACCGATATCGACGCCGACGGCACACTGGCGGTGTCGGGCACCATCACGCTGCTCTGGGAGAACTGGGGCGATAATGCGTAGGCGCTAATCTCCCCCCTTGAGGGGGAGATGTCGCCGAAGGCGACAGAGGGGGTCGGTTCGACCGGGCGCGACCCCCGGCGACAGATGAGGTCGGCGCTCCACGCGCGGCTACCCCCCTCTGGCCTGCCGGCCATCTCCCCCTCGAGGGGGGAGATACCAAGCTTCGCCGCCAGTGCTCTCATCACCGGCCTTTAATTCTGTAACAAAAGGAATCTTCTCATGACAGATCTGGCAGACGCCGGGTCCGTGGTGGCGGCGCCACCGGCGGGCAACCTTGCACGGCCACCGGCCAACGGGGACAACGGGTCCGCCCCGCCTGCGGCCAAAAGCTGGTTTGACGGTCTTTCCGAAGGCAGCCGCAAGCTTGCTGAAACCAAGGGCTGGACCAAGCCTGAAAGCCTCGATCGGGTTTTCGCCTCCTATGCGGAGCTGGAGCGGCAGCAGGGCGAGAGCCTGCGCGTTCCGGCAGCCGATGCAGCCGCGGAAGACTGGGAGAGGTTCCATGCCCGGCTGCCCGAGGCGATGCGTCCGCTGACCTCGCCCGAGAAGGTCGAGTACCGGCGCCCCGACGGGCTCCCCGAAAACTTCGCCTATTCGGACGAGCTCGCCAGTGCGTCCAAGGCCTGGGCGGTCGAGGCAGGTGCTACCCCGAAGGTCGCACAGGCCTATCACGACCGCTTCGTCGGCTACATGGCCGAACAGGCCAAGGCACAGCAAATCGCCGTTGCCCGTTCGGTCGAGACGACGCATGACGACCTCGTCAGGGATTGGGGACCGACCGGCAGCGATGGCTTTCGCCAGAAGCTCGAGGTCGCCAACCGGGCGATGAAAAAGCTCGGACTGGTCAATGCCTACAAGGCGAAGGGCATCCTTCTGCCGGACGGTGCCTTGACCGACCCGCAGATCGCCAAGGCGTTCCATGCCATCGGCGAGGCGATGTTCCGGGAAGACACGATCGACGGCGGCACGGCCTTGAGTGGAGGCAATCCCTTCAAGCGCAATGCCGCCGGCGAGCGCAACCTGACTGGCATCTCGGCGCTCGTCAAAAGCGACCCCGCCCGCGCCCGGCGGCTGGCACGCGAGGCCGGCGAAAATCCCGACCTGTGGATGCCCAACAATCCTCTTTAACCCAAACCTGAAGGAAGACAAAAATGGCAGACGCCTATACCCGTATCGCGGACGCGATCGTTCCGTCCGTCTATGCGCAATACTCGTTCGAGGAGCACGTCCAGTCGCTGGAGATTTACCAGGCCGGGATCCTGTTTTCCGACCCGTCGATCGCCTCGAAGCTCAGCCTGGGCGGACGTTCCGTCGACATGCCCGGCTGGAAGGACCTCGGCAACGATCCGTCCGAGCCGGTCAATGACGACCCGGCCGACTCGATCGAGATGAAGAAGATCGGCGCGCGCCGCGAAGTCGCGGCCCGCAATGTGCGTGCGCAGGCCTGGGGCATCCCGGATCTGACCTCGATCCTTGCCGGCGACGATCCGCAGAAGCTTATCGTTCGCCGCCAGACCGACTACTGGCAGCGCGCCAACAAGCTGACGCTGCTGGGCATACTGAAAGGCGTGCTGGCCGACAACATCGCCAATGACGGCAGTGACCTGGTGCGCGTCACCGGCGCCTCCATTGTCGACACCGACATCATCGAGGCCGCCTACCTGATGGGCGACCGCGCCGACAAGTTCAAGACGATCTGGATGCATTCGAAGCAGATGAAGGCGCTGAAGCTCGCCGACCTCATCGACTATGTGCCGTCGTCCGAGCAGGGCGGGCCGCTGATCCCCTATTACATGGGGCTCAGGGCCGTCGTCGACGACGACATTCCGGTTGCCGGCGGCGTCTACACGGCGTTCATGTTCAAGGACAAGGCGATCCTGTGGAACGAGCTGCCGGTCAACACCGAAGGCGGGCCACTCGAGTTCGACCGCAAGCCGCGGCAGGGCCATGGTGTAGCGCGCAAAATCACTTGGCACCTCCGCGCAACTTCAGTTGGCACCAAATCGCGCGCTTTCAACGGCCGTTAAACGTGGTTCCAGCGCCGGCCTCTTGACGAGACCGCAAGCAGCGCGAGAATTCCTGGGCATGGAAACCCCAGCGAGCGCACCGGCTGGAGGCCGGCGCGCATGGAGCAATCCGAAAGGCATGTTCATTATGAAGCGTGGAATCTTTGAAGAAGTTCCGTGGTCGGACTCCATCACGGTTTACGACAAGGAGCATTTCACCATCTACCTGCAGATCCTGGACGCCTGCGCTGACAATGCCAGCGAAGAGGAGATGGCCAAGCTCATTCTGGGCATCGACCCCGTCCTTGAACCGGTCCGCGCTCGCAAGGCTCTTCGCAGCCATATCGATCGGGCGAACTGGATGGTAACGACTGGCTACAAGGAATTGTTTGCCAGCTGACCCATCGCGAAGAGGCGGACATTCTCAGGCCGGACCATGCTTTTGAATGGTCTTGAAGGGTCATTTAACGGCTTTCGAGAATCGGTCACCGTCCCGGTGCCCGTAAGGGCCAGGTGCGGCAGTCATCTGTTTGATGCTGTCGAGCGGGTCGGACGCCAATCTAAGGCCCGCTTCTCGGGAACTGACCCGAGCACCTGTCACGCGTTTTTTTAACGCACCCGCCAACTGAGCGATATTCTTACGCACCCCGCAAACGAAGCGAAATTCGCTCTCGCCCTGTGCCATCCATTCACGCCCGCGTGATCTAGCCGCACTCTACGAAACCAGCTAAGTAGAAGAGGGTTTGGGAGGCTTCACCATGACGCTTGAGCACGTTGTCTCAAGATCTCGAGTTATTCTGCGCAAAATTGTGGGGACTTCGCGGGCTGATCGAGAGGCCGACCTTCTCGACGTCCTTACAAGAGCTTCATCGCCAAAGCTATTACTCTTGGGCGATAGCTTGATGGAAGGTTCAAGCGCCGGCATTTCAAATCCGCGTGTCGCGCGAGGGTCCTATTCAGGTTCCCGAATCGCCGATGTTTTAGCCGTGGTAAGCCGCGTCAAGGGCGCACATCTGTGGGGCAAAGTTGCCGGCGCTGTGGTCGCTATCGGGATTAACGACGCACAGACCAGTGAGGGCGACGATCTGGAGTTCCGCCGGCTTTACTTCCGGTCTGCTCTTGACGCGCTTTCCCGTTCGCTCGCAGGGAAACCGCTCGTACTGCTAACAATCACAGACATTGGGTCGGAGGGAGAATGGGTTTCGCGCTATAATCGCGCTTTGATCCAGATGGAGAATGAAGAGATTGCCGCGATGACTGCCGCCAATGTTTTCGACGCCGCCACGCTATTTCGGCTGTCCATAGAAAGAGGCGGTCTAGCATACGACTCCGCATTTCGAGATGGCGTCCATTTTTCCCTTGAGGGATACCAGCACTGGAACCCATTGCTGGAAAAAGCTATCGACTTGGCCTCGGCAGGCAAACTGCAGCCTGCTTGACCGTCACCGATCAGGTCCCGAAGAACCCGGCGCGCGATAGCTTCCGAAGATCATCGAGCGCACAGTTGGCATAGCGAGTTCCCCCCGTCGCGTTGATGTGTAGATTGTCGCTCATGTACAAAAGGCCGGTGAAATAGCCGATGCCCGATTTGCCGGCGATGTCGATGCATGGATAGCCGGTCAGGTTCGCCACGTCGCGAACGGCTTTTTGGAACTGGTCGAGTGTATTGCCGTGACTGTTGGCGCGCATGATCCGGGCCGATGCGTGGGCGGAGCCACCGGAGTATGGCGTGAAAAAGATGATCTTGGCACTCGGCGCGCGAGCACGGATGGCCACGACAGCAGCCCAGAGGGCACCATAGAACGTTGCCGTAGTCGTGTCGTTTAGCGCTCCTAATATAACCTCCTGTGCCCAAAAGTCGTTGATGCCCGCCTCCAGCGTGACGATCTCGCTATCGGTCGGGATCGTCGCGATGGCATCGTATATTCCGGTGCTCGGATAAGCTGTGGTGCTCACGCCTATAGCAGCACCGGAGACGCCCGCGTTCGTCAGAACCATGCCTGTCGAACTGGCCAGCGGCGCTGTGTACTGCGCCTGCACGGTGATGCTCGTGCCGAGTGCGGTCCATTTCTTGCCGACTAGAGCGGCACGGCCGTCATCGTACGCACTACTACCCCCTATATTCGCCGGATCGGACAGCAGGCCGAGGTAGAGGCCGCTGTTTGGTGACACTGTGACGCCTGCGGCCTTGGTCCAGTATGTCGAGCTAAAATCGGTGGAAATGGCGTATCTGTTTTCCGACCCGCTGGTGCTTAAGTACGACTGCTGCAAGTAAAGACCGGAAACACCGTCGCCAACATAAGGGTGCCCGCCAGCGGCCGGGTAAACGCGGTGCTGGAAATTGTTTGAGCCGGTCCCAGTCGCGGTGCCAGTTATCCTGCATCGATACCAGCCATTTCCGAGCGGTGTGATGGTCACTGTGTTCAGCGCTGACCCACTCCCAGAACATGTTCCGTTGAGCAGGTCGAAGGTACAGTCGACGTTGGTGGGCGCCTGCGAGAAGATGTTGAGGCGTGTGCGCTCCGCTTTCTTGGCGATCGTTTCGAAAACGAACGTCTGCCCAACTGCCCACGATGCATTCGATCTGTACACAGCCGGGCTACCTGAGCCGGATTGTTCGATAATTTTGTCCGCAGATAGTCGGCCAGAAGTCAGCGCGGCAATGCTATCGACCTGAGCCTGCAACGGTGGAAGGACACGAGACTCGGCGGTCGTGGTGTTCGCGGCCGTTACGTTGGTCTTGGTGAAAATAGCGTTGGTTGGGTCGCTGCTCGGCAGTAAGTTTGCCGTGGTGTTCGGCAAACGAAGGACGATGCTTCGGACATAAACCCCCGACGTGCCGTCGCCGGTGTAGGGAAAAACAACCCCCTGCGATATTCGGGTCTGCACGTTTCCGGAGCCTGCTGCGGGCGTAAGGAACGCTATTTTACATTCGTACCAGCCGCCCCCGATTGCCGTCATGGCTGCGCTTACAAGCTGAACACCTGTAGCAAAGTATGTCCCGTTTACTAGATCGAAGTCGCCGGTGACCGAAACGGGTCCATTCACGGTAAGCTGCAGCGCCCCACGCTCTGCCGCCTTGGCAACAACGACATGCTCGTAGGTCGTTGCATTCAACAAGCTGAACGATCTGAATACGTTCGGGCTAACCGAGCCGGCAGCCTCTGTCAGCTTAGCCGTAGCGATGCTCAAGCCTTCAATCTGCGCCAGCGTGCTGGCCACGCCGCTGGAACTATCCAGCAGGTCCAGCCGAGCCCCCAAGTTAGGCGACGTTCCTCTCGCAGCCTGCACCTCCGCTGTTGTGGCGTTGGCGGAGCTCGTCTTGATGAGCGTCAGCACGGTTGTGCCCACCGTGATGGGCGCCGCAGTGCTGACAGCCCAGGTCTCGGCTGCGTGGGTCCCCGCATCAACATCGAAGCGCGCGCCGACGAGATCTGTCTCGGCGTCCATGTCCGTCGAACGGATAGCTGCTCCGGAGGCCTGCACTACATACACGCCGTCGGCCGTAGCACCGGCTGCGGTGGCACGCGCAACTCGGTCGTTAGCCGC
This sequence comes from Mesorhizobium sp. M0074, assembly GCF_040322975.1. Taxonomy (NCBI): domain Bacteria; kingdom Pseudomonadati; phylum Pseudomonadota; class Alphaproteobacteria; order Hyphomicrobiales; family Phyllobacteriaceae; genus Mesorhizobium; species Mesorhizobium sp. M0074. The sequence continues at coordinate 87,546 of NZ_JAMYUM010000019.1, read as the reverse complement.
CAGCGTCAGGCCGTCTAATGTCGAGCCGGCGGTCATGGTCGCGGGATCAGTGGCAGTAGTTACGAGCAGACGCACCGATTGCTTCGGCGCCTTGACGCCACTAAGCGCCAGCGCCTCGACGGCATCGACACGATCGGAGAGTGCGTCCATTTCGCCCGGCAGTCCGCCGACAGTGTCTTCCACTGCCGTAACGCGACCATCGAGCGCGGTATCCGCAATGGCCCGCGCTGCCGCCTCGGCTGCCAGTGCTTCCGCGATCGGCCCGTCGGCCATGATCTGCTCGGCGTGATCGGTCATCGACTGTCGTGCCGAGCGCCGTATGCCGTCGATCGTAGCATTGCCGGTCACCTCGTCTAGGGCGGCAACCAGCGGGAGATCGGTACTGTATATGCCTGTTTCGGCCATTTGTCGGGGTTTCCTGTTCTAAGGCGCGACGTAGCCGCCGCAGTTGAAATAAACTTGGGCGCCGGTGGTCACGTTGGCGACGTTCAGCGCCGTGTTGACGGTCGACGACAGCGGCGATCGGAACTCGATGTCCAGGCGCCCGCCGGCGGCCTTGAGAAAGCCGCGATAGAGGACAGTCGCGGCGCCATCCTTGATCAGAATTTCGGTGTCGACCGTGGCGTGGGCGTTCACGGCAGTCAGCCAGGTCATGTGGTTGCGTTGGCCCGCCACCGCTGCCTTCACCGGGACATCTGCGGTCCCGGTCTCTCCACCGGCAGCCGCGGGGTAGCGCCAAGTGGCGGCCGGGTTCAGCGCGGTCAGGTTCTGGGCGATGCGCTGCAGCCGGCCGTTTAGGCCAGACGAGGCGGTATCGCTGGCCGGCGCCGCCTCGATGAGCGAGCCGAGCAGCGCATCGTCGTCGGTCGACAGCGTGACGCTGAGGCTGTTGGCGGCGCTCTTTGCGCCAAGCGTCGACGGCAGCTTGACCGACAGCAGCCGCTTGACCAACGCGATCAGGGAGAACGTGCCGGCGTCGGACGTGGCCGCCGCATCGGCCGTCCCGCCCAGCGCCTCGTCCATGCCGTCGCGCACGCCATGCATGGGATGGTGCTTGCCCGCGACCAGCTCGCTGTCGATCGCGACCGGCGCGCCGGTGGCGCTGTCAGTTGTGTTGATCTGGCTGGCGGCCATTTGTGTCCTCTAAAGCACGAGCAAAAGGGTTGAGTTCGCCGCGAGTGGCGGCACGAAGTCGTCGGAGCCGATGGTCACGGAAACAATGTCGGTCAGATCGCTCTCGACGCCGGCGACGCTGACCGCCCAGGCCTGCAGCTCGACTTCGTCGCCGAACAGGTAACCGGTCACATCGAAAGCGCCCTCGGCCGGCGAGCAGGACAGTGGCGGCTGCCAGACCAAAGCACCCGAGAGCCTCGTCTGCAGCTTGAAGGCGGCGACGGCGATCGCGTTCGCCGTGCCGCCGCTGACCATAACCCGCAGTCCGTTGGCGTCGCCGGTCTCGACAGTGCCGGTTTCTATGCCCGTGAACTTCGGTATCGCCGGTGGGATCAGGGATAGGTCGATCTCGGCGCCGACGCGGCCGCTCCAGGCCGGCGGCACCTCGGCGTCGGTCAACTCGTCGATGATCGGTGCCGCCGGCAACATCGCCAGCACCGTCGAATTGTTCTTGCCGCGCGTGATGCCGGCAACGATCAGCGGGATGCTGTCGAGCGCGGCCGGGCCGAAGTGAATGATATCGCCAGCCTTGGGCCTCTCGCCGCTACCGGTGAGCCGCACGGCCGCGCTCTCGCCGGCGACGGTGGCGATGGTCCGTACCACGCTGGTGCCGATCGTGTCGTCGGCGTCGAACTGGCGGAAGCGAATGGCGTAGCTCTCGCCGGCGACCATCGTGAAGACGCCGTCGGCCTCGACAAGATCGCCGCGTACTGCCTTGACGCGCGCCGAATGCATGGCGCGCTTCAGCACGTCGCGCGAGGCCACCACCAGGTCGCCGGTGGTGGCGGTGCGTGCAGTGCCTTGCTGCACCGCCGAGTAGCTGACGGCACGGTTCATGATCTCGTATTGCCGGCGGCGGGCCTCGCGCCAGATCTCGTCCGGGTTGGTCTTGCCGGGCAGTTTCAGCTCCTCGGTGATGTCGATCGGGCCGACATGGCCGGGCCACGGCACCAGACGCTCGGCCTGCTGATAATCGTTGGTCTCGTCGATAAACGGCACGCGCAGCGCATGCGGCGGCTCGAAATAGGATGGCGACCAGCGGAAGTCGGACGAATTCCTTGGATTGACATGGTCGACCACAAGCTCACGCGGCCGATCTATGACGACGGTCCATTTGCGGCCGTCCCATTTGACAGCGGCCCGGCCGGCGGCGCCGATCGCCGCCAGCGTCTCGCCCAGCGTGCTCTCGAAATCGTGGATGCGGTTGTATTTTAGGCCCTTGAGCACGCAGAAGACGTGCCAGTCCTGGAAGGCCGGGAAATCGATCTCCTCGTCCGGAGTGGGCCGGTACAGCCCTGGGCCGCGCAAGGCAAAGAGGGCCAGGGACGCTGGCCATTGCGTGGCCCTGTCTATCCATGTGCCGCTGTCGGCGTCCCAGTCCGGCGCGATCCGCTTGTCTAGCGTGTTGAAGGTGTCGAGCGTGCCGTTGAGCTGCGCCGTCGCCTTGATCCGGAGTGCGCTTAGGGCCACGGGCTTTCTGAAATTGAATGGGTACTCCGGCCGGAAGCTCTGAAGAACCACCCAAGTGCAGTTCAATACAAATTGCGATCCATTGCCGGGCTCGACCTCCGAGTCCGTCAGCCGCTCGTATTCGATCTCATAGGCACCCCGTATGGGGTAGTCGATGCGGTCGGCGCGATAGAAGCCCACCTTTTTTGTGTTGCGGATGGAGAGATCTGGCAGGTCGGTCCAGGCTACGGTACCGGCCAGCCGGTAGCGTCGCTTGAACACCACTTCCACTGAAAACTCCTCGCCCTCGTCATCGATCTTGATCAGGCCGGCGGGAAACGACAGGATCGAGATCGACCAGGCGGTATCGCGAGCGGTGAAGCGGCTGACCGGCTTGGCTTCGGACGGCTCACCCTTGATGATCTTGCCGTAGTCGTTGTGCTTCAACGGCCGTTCCAGATCGGTGCCGATGCGCTCCTCGAGCACCTGGTTGGTGTAGAGCGACAGCGGTGCGTCATCGGCATAGCCGAGCCGCGTCTCGATCTCGACCTCGTCGAATTTCGTCAGCAGCGTGTCGCCGAGCTTCTCCTCGGATATCTCCAGCGGCCCGTAACCGTGCAGGAAGACGGCGCGATCGTAGAGCCAATCGCCGACCACCTCGATATAGGACATCGCCCCGAACGGCGGCGCATAACGGTGCGTGCCCATGACCATCGGCACCGGCGCGTCGGGCGTGAACTGGTTCTGCCATCCGGCGATCGCATAGGTCGGTTTTTCCTCCCCCGGGGGTTTGGGCAGCGGCAGCAGCGCATTGATCAGCAAGCCGCCGAGCGCCGTCAGTCCCACTGTGAGGGCGGTCTTTGCCACGTTGGCAAGCAATTCCGAGCCAAACAGCGTGGCGCCGGCGGGGAAGAAAAACCCGGCGACGGCGATCGCCGCCACCGAGACGAGGATCTGCAGCACTGACCGAAACGAGTCACCGCCGGGAACGACGCGGATGACCACATGGACGCCGGCATTGGGCCGCGCCCGGTGCCACCGGGCGCGTGGCACCACCTGCATGCCGTCACCCTTGACCAGCGCGACACGGGTGCGCTCCAGCACCGGGTGACTGGCGCCAGGCAGTGCCATCGCCACCATTTCGGCAATCGTCATGCCGGCCGGCAGCGTCAGCTCGATGCGGGCGCGGTCGGGCTGGAATGCGATGGGCGCGGCCGTGACATGGACGCTCATGCGCCCCTCCAGCGATAGATGCCGGTGAGCTTGCCTGCCCAGGGCGAGCCGTCGTCGAAGCGCTCGATCTTGGAGCAGTCCTGCTCGACCATGTGCATCATCAAGCCCGGCCGCAGGAAAAGCCCGCAATGGGCATCGAGGCGGCCGCGCCGGAACCAGAGGATGTCGAGCGGCTGCGGCGTCTCAATCTTCAACCAGAGCGGCGATTGCGTTTCGCGAGCGACTATGGCGGCGACTTCGCGCTGCTCGGCCGAGCTGACATAGAGGCCGTCATAGGACGGCAGCTCGTTGCCGGCATGCTCGGCATGGACGAGGCGGACAAAGCCCCAACAGTCGCAACCGGTCCAGTCGCGGCCCTTGTCGGCGAAGGGCAGGCCGATAAAGCCTTGCGTCCAGCGGAGATCGCCCTGGGCTACCATCAAGGTCATTTGTGCAGCCCCGGAAAACGTTCCTTCGTCATGCGGTCGGCCGGATAGGGCTCCTCGGTGATCGGCTCCATGGAGAATTTGAGGCTGACCTGGCCGCTGTCGCCGTCTGCGCCGGTCATCAGCATGCCGATCCATTCGGCCTCGACATTGTCCGGGCTCGACGCCAGCACGATCGCCATGTGGCAGGTCGCCTGCACGGTGGTCGACGTCAAAATATCGGCGATGTCGCTGTCGAGGATCTCGAGCACCAGCGAGGCCTGCGCCGGAGCGTCGTCTTCCTCGTCGGGGACGAGCGCGTCGAGCATGATGAAAAGGAACGGCGAATCATCTTCGGTGCGCCAGGTCGAGCGGGTGCCGTACATCAGCGGCTCGACCGAGATCCGGTCGGCGTTGTCGGAGGAGAGCCGCACGGGCGTGTCGAGCAGCGGGTGCTCGATGATGACCAGCACAACCTCCAGCTCGTCGGTCGCGACCTGGTCGAGAGCCAGACGGGCGTTGAGCGAGACCCGCCTCATGGCATCACCGCAACGTCGAAGCTGACGCGCCACTGGATGCCCGTGGGGGAGCTTGGGGCGCGCGCCGGCAGCTGCTGGCCGATCAGGCAAAGCCACGTCTCTGCTATCAGGATCGGTGTCCCGTCCTCGGTGGTGATCGGCGTGCCGTCATCGGTCAGCAGCGGCAGGCCGTCCGTGTCCCACGCCGGCATCAGGAAGGGCTGCGTGCCCTGCTTGATCTCCTCGTTGTACCAGCGGTCGAAGCGGGCAAGCTGCGCCCTGGTCAGCACGGTCGAGAAGGCAACGGTGTCAGCGACTGCCGAGAAGCGGCGCCGCACGTTTGGCGGGCCGGCGTCTTCGGCCCTGCGGGTGCGGCCATCGCCGCGCGTCACCTGGTAGGGTGCCCGTTCCGGTCTGGGCAATTCAGGGGGATACCAGACCAGGCTCATCGCCGTTTCACCGGCTGCCTGGCGCCGCGACCCGCGAGCGTCTTATTGAAGGAGCTGCCGCGCCGGTTTGCGGCGGCGGTCAGCTTTTCTTCGATGATGATGTCCTCGCGGCGGCCGCCCTTGCCGTCCTCGGTTTCCTCCTCGCGCACGCTCACGCCGGCATAGTCGTGATAGTGCCGCTCAACACGGGTCGGCTGGGCCGACTGCGATGACCAGCCGCCCATCGAGGGAGAGCCGGAGCTACCGGCGCCGGGCATGGCATAACCGCCCTCGTAGTAGCCGCGGCCCGATTTGGCTGTGCGCCGCAGGCTGTCCAGGAACGGCACGCCGAGCGCGCGCACCACGGGCGCATCCATGACGTACTCCTGCTCATGGACCAAGCCGGCGACCCTGCGCGGGTCGTTGCCGCCGGTCGCGCCGCCCACATCGTAGAGACCGCCGGCGCCCGACTGGATCGCCGACCAGGCTGCCGGTGACCTGAAGAAGCCACTGATCATCGACCAGATGCTGGAAAATCCAGACAGACCGCCGCCCGCCGGCGCCGCCGGGAACTGGCTGAGCGCATTGCCGAGCTGGCCAAGCCCGCCGCCGAAACTATTTAGGCCCTTTGCGGCAAGGCCGGTGCTTTCGGTCAGCCGCGTGATCGCTGCCGTGGCTTTGTTGCCTGCGCTCTCCACACCGGGGAAAAGCGCGCGTTGATTATCGTTGAGGCCGTTGCGCCAGGAGCCGCCAGCCATCCCGAGCCGGCCACCGCCGAGATCGAAATGCATCTCGTCCATGGCGCCGTATTTGCCCCTCTGGCCGCCGAAATATCCGCCCCACCGGAAACGGTCGGTCAACTCCGGATATTTCTCCAGCTGCACCTGGCGCGCCGTCTGGGCGAACTTCTCGTACGTCGCGAAGGTGCTTGGGTCCTGATAGTTGCCCAGCTTCTTGCCGGTGAGGAGATCGGTCAGCCTGACATCGGTCGCGAGGCCCTGACCGTGAAAACGTGGGTCGCCTGGCCGCAAGCCTGAGATCGCATCGACCTGGTAGCCGCCGAACCGCTTCGCGGCGCTGTCGAGAATGTCCATCAGCCGGGCGTCGACGCCCGACTTGAAGTTTCCGACCATGCGAAGCGAGCTTCCGGCGACATCTGACAACGTCGAAGTCGCCGCCTCGCTGCCGCGCATCCCCGACGACGGATCGGCCGAATTGCTGTTGGCCGGTGAGAAGAACCGCTTGATGCTGTCGAAGATGGTGCCAGTGCCGCCGCTGACGCCCAAGGCACCGTTGATGTTGACGACGCCAGCCTGCACATCCATGGCGCCAACAGACTGCCCGCCTGCCGGCTGCGGACCGCCGAGCAGCGTGCCGATGAAGCCGCCAATCCCGCCGATGCTGTCCAGCGTCGGCAGGCCCTTGTTATAGACCGCGTTGGCCAGCGGGTTCTTGATCGCAAGCTGGGCGAGCTGCTTCAGCACGTCGTCGGCCGCGCTCTTCAGCACGCTATCGATATCGGTAAAGCCGCCGAGAGCGCTGTCGACGATGCCGCCGATCGCGTCGACGCCGGTCTCGCGCACGTCCTCCCAGAGCTGCTTCTGCTGCTTCAGCAGCTCGTTCATGCGGATCATCGCCGCCGCCTCGGAATTGAGGTCGACTGCGAGGCCGGCTCCTTTCAGGCGGTCCGCCACCGTCGCCTCGATCGGCGAGCGGCCGAGCTGGTCGCGCTCGAACTGCAGGTCGCGCGCCAGATTGGCGCGGGATCTGGCTTCGGCCAGCGCGGCCAGCTCCGCCGCGTTGGCGCGCATCGCCTCGGCTTCCTTGCCGTAAAGGTCGATACCGAGCTGTCGGATCTGCTGCTCTGTCGTCAGGGCGGCGATGACGCGATCATGGGCGGCGGTACTCTCCCCGACCAGTGCAAGCTCGGCGCGCTGGGTCTCGATATTCTGACCCTGCTCGAAGATGGCGGCGCGAGCCGATTGAATGGCGCTGAGCCGGCCATATTCGGCGGCTTTTTCCTTGATGCGCCGGATCTCGGCTTCGTCGGCCGGGACATTGTTGCGGGCGGCTTCCTCGCGGACCGCCTGTTCGAGCTGAAAGGCCATGCGCAGCCCCGCCGCCTCGGCGGCCGTCCTGCCGACTAGGCTGATCTCCAGCTGCTGCGCGGCAACCGTCTGGTCGAGCGAGCGCAGCCGCTCCTTCTGCGCGTCCACAAGGCTTTTCGTTGCACTGGCCAGTGCAAGCTTGCCGGCGATGTCGATGCGGTCGGCGCGAGCGGCCGCGCTCTCGCTGGCGTTGATCTGGGCGCGCGCCGCGGCCTCGGCGGCGGCCTGTTTCTCCGACGGCGATCTTGCGTTCATCTCCTGCAATTGCGCCTGGAAGCCGCCTATGCGCTGGTTGTGAGCGGCGGCGTCCGCCAGCTTCCATTCGTCATAGGCCTTCATGTCGCGCTGGTTGAATGCGCTGCCGCTCCTGATCAGGCCGCCTGGACCGATATTGCGATCGTACTCTTGGACGGCCCGCTGCGCCTCGGCGAGAGTCGCGGTGAAGCCTAGAATTTCCGCGACGCGTTTCTTGAGCTCGGCGGATGCTCCGGGGGCTTGGCCCAATGCCGCAACGGCATCGTTGAATTTGACGACATCGGGATAGCCGGTCTGGGCGGACTTGATGAACTGATTGACGACCGGCTCAAGGCCGCCGATCTTGTAACGGTCGAAGATCTGGAACTGGTCTTGCGGGAGGCCGGAGCCAGGTATTCCAGTGAAGGCTTCCGAGCCACCGAACTGATTTTGCAGGTTTTGGCCGGTGCCCGCGTCCACCGATTTTCGGAGTTCGTTGACCGCCTGCATCGATTGGAACGACAGAACGGTCTGGGACTCCCGGCCAACGCCACGCACGGCATTTTCAGCGTCTTTCCAACCCTCGCCGACTTTCTTGATGAGATCGACATGGTCCTTCAACGCCCCGTCGAGCGATTTGGTCGCTTCGCGCGACAGGAGCGAATAGGCCGCAAAGGCAGCGCCGGCCACGCCGACACCGGCCGCGATCAGCCCGATCGGCCCGACGAAGCCGATGAAGGACCTCGCCGTCGATGCCAGCGATGCCCTGATCGCCGCCAGCGAGCCGCGCAGACCTTTCGGGCCACTCTCCAGCGCGTCATAGACCTGGCCGGCCTGCGATGCGAAGATCATCATCGCCGGCGCGCCGAGCGCCCACATCGTGACGACATCGTTGCCCTGCCGCGACAGGTTGAGCAGCTGCGAGGAAGTCAGGCGTGCCGCGCCCGCAACGGAGCCCAGCCCCGTCACCGTCTGGGCCGATGCCCGGCCGAGCATCGTATAACGATCGTTCAGATGCGCGAGCGCCAGGTCGTATTCCTTGGCGCTGGTGAAGGCGCCGACCTTGTGCGCGTTGTTCAGCTCTGTCAGCTCGGCCTCGTATTGCTTTGAGGCGGCATAGAGCGGGTTGAAGCGGGCCCGCAGCCGGTCCAGTTCGTCGCCATAGGCAGCGATGTCAGACCCGCGATCGGGCACAATGGTGACCCGGTTGACCATGGATTGCGCGGCATTTTTCTGGGCCGCGGCCAAGCCATTCAAGGCGCTGATCTGGCTGTTTAGCGCAACCGTCTCCCGCAACCGCGCGTCGATCGCCAGGGAGCCGCTGATCGCGCCAGTGCGCTCGGCCTGGTTGATGGCCTCAATCGCCGTCCGGTATCGGGTCTGCGCTACGAACAGCGGATCGTAGTTGGCTCTGATCCGGTCCAGTTCTTCGCCATAGGCAGCGATGTCGGAACCGCGATCGGGCACAATGGTGACCCGGTTGACCATGGATTGCGCAGCATTTTTCTGAGCTGCGGCCAAGCCGTTCAAGGCGCTGATCTGGCTGTTTAGCGCAACCGTCTCCCGCAAACGCGCGTCGATCGCCAAGGAGCCGCTGATCGCACCAGTGCGCTCGGCTTGGTTGATGGCCTCAATCGCCGTCCGGTATCGGGTCTGCGCTGCGAAGAGCGGATCATATTTGGCTCTGATCCGGTCGAGCGCCGCGCCGTAGGCTGATATGTCGGAAGCACGCTGCCGATACGTTGCGTCGTCGGTGGGACCCTTCATGCCGGCATAGGCCGCCACGATCCCCTGGATGCGCTTCTGCACCGCCTCTTGGCCGGTCAGCATGTCGGTCACGCGCTTCGACGATGCGACCGCTTGGTCGTTGGCGGTCGTCAGCGCCGCCGAGGCGCGGGTCGCCTCGACGCCGACCGTGCGCACAGCGGCCGACGTCGCGCCGGCCGCTGCCGTAGCCCCGGCAGCGTCGCCGCTGATGACGAGGGCGAGATTGAGGCTCACTCGCGCACCTCGTTCATGATTTCGCGCGCGGCGATCTCCATGTCGCGCAGATCATTGAGCAGCCGGCCGTCCGGATAGCGCTTCTTCTCACGCTTCGGCCGTGCCCGCAGCAGTACAGCGGCCGCCGCATAGTCGATGCCGAGCCAGTAGAGCAGGCCCTGCATGCCGCGCGCGACGACGCGCCACTGTGTCTCGCAGCCGAGAAACAGCACCACCGATGGCATGTTGATGTCCCACACTTCGAACACGTCGCTTTCTTCGTCGTCTGTCGGTTCGGGCAGGTTCTCGGGCGGGACGCCCAACGCTTCGGCATCCTGCCGCGCCTGGTGGTCGGGCCGCGTAGGGCGGGTCGGGTCGGTCAAGCCTTCCCGTGCCAGCGCCCAGGCGCGCGCGGCCTCTGTCAGTTTCCCTTTCGGGCCGCCGGGCTGGCGAGCGAATTGGCGTAGGCGCTGTAGAGCGCGACCCGATACCAGGTCTGCTGCAGCGCCTGGCGAAAGACCTCTTCGGAATATTCGACTTCGTTGCCGTCCTCGTCGACCACATCGCGCCAGCCGCGGGTGGCCTGGATCAGCAGATCATGCTCACGCGTCTTGCGCTCTTCCTGTGTCGGCAGCGCCTCGATTTCCTTGCCGAGCGCGATTGCCGCATCTTCGTCGACGCCGGCGAACTGATGCGTGTAGCTCATGGTCTTCCACTTGCCGGGATTTGTAGGGTCGGGAAGCTCGATCTTTATCGGCCACCAGTAGAGATATTCCTTGGCGAGAATGAATTTCATGGGGCACTTTCCTGCAGGTTTAAAGGGCGATTGAAGCGGCGTTGAAGCCGCCTTTATTTGACGGTGATCTTCAGCTCGGTGGAGCCGAGGCTGGTCAGCATCAGCGGCAGCGAGTAGTTGCGGATGTTGTCGCTCTGGCCCTCTGCTGGCCGGCCGATCTGCACCTTGTCGCTGTCGATCGCCACTGTGTTGCCGCCCACCGTGCCGTGGGTAAGCGCCAGTGCGGCCTTGGTGTGGGCGCGGGCGATCGAGAACCAATCCTTGGTGGCAAGCGATGTCGCCTTGACGACGGCGGTACCAGTCACTGAACGGTCGGTGATCTCGATGCTCTCCTCGCCAATCAGATGGCGCGGCACGACTTGCGAGCCGGTGTCGATGTTGAGGCTCTCGGCGATCGCGGTCCAGCCATGCAGCGCCATCACCGTGTTGGCCTTGGAGACCACCACCGGGTCGATCCACATCGTCTTGGTGACGACGGGCAAGGCTTCGTCGGTGATGGTCCCGACCAGGCCTTTCATCGAGAATTGGAAGCGCGGGATGCGCTTGGGTGTGAAGCCGAGCGAGACGCTGCCGCGCATGCCGAGCAGCACATGCTTGACGCCGTCGGAGTTGTAATAGAGCCCGCTGCTCTCGAAGGCGTCGTGGATCAGATCATACTGGACGTCGACGCCCGCCGAGATCACCTGGGCAAAGCCGCAGGAGCGCAGCAGCGGGCCATAGGCCGGTGCCGTGCCGAGGGCGCCGGCGCCAGCGATCTCGACCGAGAAATTGAACTGGCCATAGTCGCCGGTCAGCAAGACGCCCTGGTGGCCAAGGAACGGCTGCATCAGATTGCGCGCCTCCTCGTCACCGGCGAGCGGCGTGAAGGCCGCGTCGGAGAGCTGGATGTAGTTGGCAGCACCGGTCGGTACCGCATCAACTCCATAGGTGGCATCCATCTTGATGAGGGCGGACAGCTTCTTCCAGCGACGGATCATGGTCTATTTCCCCTTCCTGGGCGCGCCGGTTTCGGCCGCCAATGGTTCGTCCGTGCCCGCCGGTACCGGCTCGGCCTCCGTGCCGGGCGGCGGCGCGGGCTCGGTGCCCTCGATCCGCTCCAGCGTTCCATCCTTGTGCCGGTTGTACGCACCGCCGGCGATCGGCGTTTCGATCTTTGCCATGTCAGCTTTTCTCCACGAGGTAGTAGCCGACGCCGAACAGCTCGCGCTGCCAGACATGGCCGTTCTTGGCTTTGAGTAGGTTCGACGAGATGTGCTCGACGACATCGGCATTGGAGACGCTGGTCGGCTCGAAGCCGATCAGCGCGTCACGCACTGCGCTCTTCAGCGTCTCGATGTCGTCGGCAGCGGCTGCTCCGGTGCCATCAGAGACGTTCCTGGTGACGAAGATGACGGCAACATCGGCCTCGCAGCGCTGCAGCACCGGTCCCGTCATGCGCGTGTTCTCGCCGCTCTGCTCTTCCTCGATCAGGACGAAGGCCGCCGGCGTCGTCTTAGGCTCGCCATTGAGCGATGCCCAGGCGGCCGCGCCCGCGACGACGCGGAAGACGGCCGGGTCGATATCGCGCAGGCGCTGCTGGAATTCGGCGGAGAGCGTCATGGCCGGGCTCCGCCATCGGCTTCGGCGCGAAAGGCGTCCTCGGCTATACGTAGGATCTCGGCCTGGTCCTCCTCGTCGACATAGAGATAGGGCCGCGCCGGGATGGTGATCGAGTGCGCGCCGATCGAGACGCGGACCGTTTCCTTGCGTTTGCGCGAAGCCTTGACGAAGCGGCGGCCGCGATTGGTCTTGCCGAAATGCAGATCCTGCTCGCGCGCCGGGATCTTCACTTCGCCGCCGAGCTGCTGGATGGCGGCATAGAGCAGGTTCGTTCCGACCGCCGCTTCGGTTTCCGTCGCCTCGCCGGTGATCGAGCTGTAGAGCCGGTTGGTGACGCGCAGCATGTGGCCGTAGCCGCGCTGGCCGCGCCCGATGCGCTTGGCGGCCGTGCGCGGGCTGAGCCGCTGCCACTTACCAGCCGGGCCAGTCTCGCGCTCGAAATGCCGCTGGGTCGAGGTGACCAGGTATGCGGCGATGCCCGACATGATCGTCCTGGGATGTTCGGCCAGGCGCTCGATGCGATCGAGTGTCGCCAGCACGGCCTGGTCGACGAGGCGGATCTGGATGCCTTCGGTCGCCATCAGAAGCCCCGCAGCTTGTCGCGGGTGAACACGCGGTTCGGCGCACTGGTCTTGATGGCGCCGCCGCCGGCCTGCTCGGGCGTCTCGCCTTCCTCCTCGATCAGGATGAGGCCCTTGGAGACATCCTTCAGCCAGGAGATCGCGTTGGCGAAGTTGCGCGAGACGATGCTCTCTTTGTCGGCCGCCTCGCCATGCAGATAGTAGCGCGCGAGATCCGCCGCGACCTTGGTCAGCACCGGCGGCACAACAGAGAGCGGCAGTGTGAACTGCTTGCCGATATAGCCGTCGATGACGCCGTCAGCGTCCGCCAGGGCGCGGCCGACCACGACGCCGTCGATCGTGCTCGGCGGTATGTTCGTCCGATCCGTGAGCTGGATCAGTTCAGTGGCGCCGAAGCGGTCGACCAGATCCTGTTGGACGGCGTACATCAGGCACCCACCACGAAAAGCCAGATGAAGGCGGGCCAGGCGAGGAGCGCCCCGGCCCAGTCCAGGACCGTAAGCGTCAGCGGCACGAGCCAGAGGGGCAGGAAGACATGCACGGTCAGATCAGCTCCACGACCAGGTTCGGTTCGGCGAAAAGGGCCTCCAGCTGCTCGGGGCCTTTGAACGCCTCCATGGCGTGCTCGACCGGCGCCTTGGAGTGGGCGATGCCGGCACGGCGGAACCCGTCGAACTTCGACCGGATGCGAACGCCGCTCGGCACATCTCCGTCAGCATTGGCTGCCTGCCAGGCGTCGATCGCGGCGGCCATGCGCGGGAACTTGGAGCGGAACTCGTTCTCTGCCGTGCCGAGGCGCGTGTCCAAGTCCTTCAGGGTGCCGTGGTCCATTTCGTCCGGATCGCCTCCCGGCCCGTTGAATTCGTCGTTTGCGAGAAATTGAGGGAGCGACTCGGCGGAGCCGGCCCCATTGCCGGCTCCGCCCTGGCCCTCACTCTCCGGGGGGTTATTGGGGGAAATGGTCCCCGCCGCCTGTGGCGACGGGGCATCCGGCACATGCTCGACAACCGCCGGGCCGGACGCTTCCACGGCGGCGTTTGTCGAGGCCGCCGTGCCGGGGTTGGCCGCCGAAGCGGTTGCGCCCTCTGAATTGAGCTTCTTATCGATCTCCGATGGTCGATCGGAGAAGGCGGTCTCCCGATTGACTATGACCTTCGAAGCTTTCGCGGCTTTCGCCATGGTTTCAATCCTCGTTTTCGGGTCTTTGAAAAGGAGCCGTGGCGGCTGCTTTTCGAAAACCCGCCGGCCGAAGCCGGCAGGGCGAATTCGCCAGCGTCCTATCCGGCGTTGGAATCGACTGGGACTTCCGTAATAGAAAAGGTGCTGCTTGCCGGGTGGGGCAGAAAGAACGACCGCTCCTCGCCAGGGTTGACTTCGACCGGTTCGCGGTCGTCCTGCTTGACGGTGGCGCGGAAGTTGCCGTTCACGTGGACTTTAACTGTCGTGGTCATAGGGGTTCCTCTTGGGTCTTGCGGAAGAAGCCGGGCTTCGGCTGCTTCCGAAAAACCCGCCGGCACCCGTTGGGGCGGTGCCGGCAGGCCAAGGTGCGATCGGCTTCGATCAGCCGAGCAGCGGGACCTTCACGACTTCCGCCGCCTTGAACCAGATGTTGCTGTCGCCGCCGTTGATCAGCATGGTTTCGACGATCTGCTTGGCATCGGCTTCGAGTGAGGGCGGGACGATCAGCTTGGTCGGGTTGATGTTGATGACCTGGCCGTTCTTCTTGCGGATCGCGGCCATGGCTTCCCGCGCCGCCTGGAAATTGGCGGGGGTCAGGGTTGCCTTGGACATATGTGCGAGCTGCCACAGGCCGAAGCCGGCGTTGCAGCGGCCGTCGACGCCATACATGAACTGACCCTTCATGAAGACGTTGGTGTCGGTCTCGCGGTCCATCGGCACAAGCCTGAAGGCCTTGCGCTTCTGGAACACCATCGGCTTGATCACCCGGGTGTCGTCGACCAGATACCAGGCTGGGCCGGCACCGGCGGTGAAGTTCGAGACCGAGGTCTCCGCACCGTTCTCGTCGAAGCCGGGATGGTCGGTGTCGAAGAAGTTCTGGCCATCGTAGCAAAGGGTGGCGTCGCCCGCCTTCCAGAGTGGCCAGACGAGTTGGTCGGGAAACTCGGCCACGTCCTGGCCCATCTGGCTGGCGATGGTCGTGTAGAAGCCGAACTGGTCATCCTCGATCGATGAGCGCTTGACGCCGATCGTGCCCTCGAACTCCTTGTTGCGGACGATGTAGGTCTGTGCCGACAGATCGTGGACGAGGCGATCGCCGACCCATTCGCGGATGCCCGGCAGATCGTCCATGCGCGGATACTCGTTCATAGCCGTGCTCGAAGGCACGTCCATGGCGACCGTCTTGTAGAGGGTCGTGGTGGTTTCGAGCCGGGCGTTGAACGCGGTGCTGAGCCCCGTGTAGACGCTGCGCAGCGTGGAAGCATTAATGTCCATCTGAAGCTTTCTCCTACTGCGCGATTTCGGCGACGACGGTCGCCGGAGTTGCGGTTGCGTTGGTGCCGCCGACCGTGAAGCTGATCACGTCGCCGGGGTTGACCTCGTTGAGAGCGGTCGGAACCGCCGTGTCCACGTCGCCCGCGGCCGAGCCGGCCTGGGTGATGGTGATGACGCCGGTGGTCACCGGAACGCCGTTGATGGCGCAGGTGATGGTGGCATCGCCGGTGGTCAGCACGCCGTCGATGACACTGCGTAGCCTGGTGATGCGGCCCTTGACGGATGCGATCGTCCTGGTGACGCCGGCGCCGACCAAGGTAGCGATGCGGGTGGCCAACGGGATCATGACCTTTTCCGCTGCCGGAATATCGATCCAGGTGCGGCCATCGCTGATGCCCGCGACGGTGCCGACGAGCAGCCGGGCGCCGGAGCCATCAAAGCTGAGCGTCTGATCGTCGACGGCGTAGACCGGCCGGCCGATGTCGACCTCGTCGGCGACGAAGATGAAGCCAAAGCAGCCGCGAAGCGTCTCGACGTTCAGGTCGCCGTCGGCGCCGTCGCGGTTGTCAACGTTGCCTTCAGCCAGGCCGACGATGGACACAGCGTTGGCGGTGCCGGCGGGAACCGCCATGCCGGTTGCCAGCAGGGCTACGATCGACTTGCGGAATATGCGGACACCCGACTTGACCGGGTAGCCGAAACGGTCGCCGGAGCGAGCCGGGATTTCGAGATCCTTGGACGCGACCATCAGACGGTTTCCTTGTTGAGCTTGAGGGTCTCGGCGAATTTCTTCGGATCGAGGCCCATGGCATTGCAGACGGCGATGTCGGCATCCGACAGGCCTGCGTCGCCGTCCGGCTTCTTGGCCGTGCGGATCTGCGAGGCCGTCATCACCGGCGCATTGCCGACGAAGGTGTCGAAGGCCTTCAGGTCAGCCTTGGCATAGCCGAGCGCCCAATCCTTCTGGGCCGGCGCTATTTTGCCGGCCTCGATCGCGCTGTTGACTGCCTCGGTCGCCTTGTCGGCGGTCAGATCCTCGCGCAGCTTCTTCAGGTCGCCCTGGAGCTCGGTGACCATCGCGATCGGCACGAACTTGGTCGGGTCAACCTTGCCAGTGATCGCCGACTGGACAGCCGTGACGATATCGTCCGCCTTGGCGTCGGCGGCAAGGCCGGCGGCGGTGGCGAGCCTGGTGCGATCGGCGACAATCGAATTGATCGCCGTCAGGATCTCCGCCGGCTTGGCGGTTTCCGTCAGGCCGGCAGCCTTGGCGATCGCCGTGCTGCTGGTCAGATGGGCGTTGATGGCGGCGACGATGCCGTCTTCGTTCGTGCCCTTGGCGAGGCCAAGCGCAGTCAGGATCTTGTCCATGCTGTCTCCGGTGGGGTTGTCGAGAGGGAAGAGGGCACTCGCCGCGACCGCGACGAGGTCGAGGTTCGGCGTGTTGGTCAGGCCGGCCATGCGGATGGCGAGCACCCGGCCTGTGGTCTTTTCGTGGAAGAAGACCGGCGAGAGGTAGCGATACTCTTTCCGCTTGATTGCGATCGCTGCCCCTTTGGTCCATTCGACGCGGCCATAAATGCCATCGTTCTGGACCTTCAGTTCCTTGATCCAGCCGGCGGCCGGCGCTTTGCCACCGACCCCGGGAATAGCGCCGAAAACCGCCTGGTGGTCATAGTCGATGGCGAGGTCGGTGGAGCCGGCATACTGGCGGCTATTGGCGACGATCTGTTCCATCGACGCCTTGTCGCCCGTTGTCCACGGGCCTTGGCCATTGCGACCGGAGAACGTGCCGGCCGGTACCAGCTGCAGCCATTTGTCACCGTCCGCATCGCCTGCGGTGAGCGCAGTAGAGTGCGTCGAGGCCAGGGCGGCCGAAAGGAGTACGGCAAGTGCGTTGTGCATTGCCGGACATTGGCCCGTCCGCTGCCGTCAAATCATGCCCGCCATGGCGGGCGGCAGTTCTTTCTCACGGGATCGAACTGGCGGGACTGAGTTGACAGGTCCGCCGCCGAATTCGCCAGGCAACGGTAGCCGAGCGGAGGGCAACCGGCAAGGCCGTGTTCTGGCCGCCTCGGTCGGCGGTCGGATATGCCCTAAAATCGGTTTTGAACGGGTCTACAGCGGCAAACGCGGTTCGCGGCTCCAGTGCCACGCCCCGAGGGGTCGCTACGCGCCTGTGCGGCGATCCTGTGAGGCTGCTTCAGTCGGGCGGTGTTGCCCAATCCGACGTGCTGGTTTTTCGTGCTAGGTCCTGTTCGACAACGGAGAGGTAGCCGGCCTTGCCGGGATTGTAGGCCCAGCCCGGATCGATGCCGTCAGGCACCGTCGTGACTTCGCCGGTGCGCTTGTTGACGAAGCTGCGCATCACGCCCGCCACTGGTTCGAACTTCAGCGCCTCGCCCTCGCGCTCAAGCCGGTCGATGTCGCGCTGCGACAGGCTCTGCAGCGTGCAATGGCAGTTCCACCCGTTGGGACACGCATGGGTGTTCCACCAGGGATGGTCGACCGGCAGCACCGTGTTGTGCCAGAGCGCATGAAGCGGCCTCGGGTTCTCCTGGCCTTCCAGGTGAACATAGCGGATGAACGGCCGGGTGGCCTTGTTGCGCTCGAACGATGACCAGTGGCCGGCGGCATAGCTCACCCGCATGTTCACATCGAAAATAGTTTTGAGGCGCCTGACGCTGCCGAGCTGCGACCAGCGGGTTTCTCCGGAGAGGGGATCGAACGCAGGCTGCTGACCCCACCAACCCTTCGTCTGCAGCAGCGGAGTCAGCTCGGTGGCGAACTGGGCAAAAGTCTTGCCCTGCGAAAGGGCGACCAGCAATGCCTGGTAGATGTCGCCCAGGATGTCGAAGCCGGCCGACTTCGCCACTGTGAAGCTGCGGGCATGGGCATCCTGCCAGGTGTCCAGCCAGGAGAATTCGGGATCGAGGCGCTGGCCGCGCGCAAACAGCGCCGCGATCGCGTCGGCCGGCGGCAGTGGCTTCAGATCTGCGGCCACAGGCTCAGCCGATCCTGCCCGACCACCATAGCGCCGCGAGCATCCAGATCACGATCATGGCGGCGCTGTATGCCATGCCGTGCCCATTTCGGCGTTTGGAGTTGATGAAGAAGCCGAGCAGGGCGAGGAACGAACAGAGCGCGAAGAAATAGACCATCGGAGAGTTCCCTTCAGAGCGTGTCGTCAACTTGGCCTGCGAGCAGGGCTGCAAATGCCGATCGGGCGAGCAGCTCGGTCAACGCGGCGGCATCGAGCCCGGCAAAGCGCTTTGAAAGCAGCGCCTTCACATCGGCTACGGAGCTGGCGGCTGCGATCTCCGCGTCGAGGCCGGCGACGATCGGCGAGACCAGCGGCTCCCAATCGGCCAGCATGGCGTCCGTCGAGCGCTCGATCGCATCGCGGGTGCCGGTGCCCGCGGTGGAGTGGACCGTCTGTTCGGTCTCGCCGGGTTTCAGTGGCGGGGGCGGGTTGTCATCAGGCGGGTCAGTTGGGGCCGGACCTTTCGGTGGCACGAGCAGTTCTTCGCCCTTGGCTGGGTCTGGAAGGCCGATACGGTCGCGCATCGTCGACATCCCGACCTTCAAGCCCAGGGGAACAAGTTTGGTCACATTGTCGACCAACGATTTGATGTCGACCTGCTCCGGCCGGCCGATCAAGATCCTTGGGTACTTTTTTTGCGGCCCGAAATTCAGATCGACCGTCGGCCGGGTGAGGTCACGGTTCAGCGTGGCTGCGATCTGGCGCCCGTCAGCTTTCTCGATATCCTCACGCACGCCGTCATGGGTTTTGCCGACTGCATAGCCGCCAGCGATTGCATCCGTTGTTCCCGTCTGTCCGAGCACCACCTTGGATGTCTGCTGGTCGAGCCAGTCGGCGCGCTCCTTATAGAGCCCATGCGACCCCGAAATGTCGGCCTTGATGAACTCGACTGCCATCGACGCGGGGACTATGGCGGCATAGTCGACGCCGATGTTGCTCACCGCATCGAGCAGGATTTGCTTGTCCTTCTCGGACGCGCCGGCGTCATATTTTCCCAGGCGGAGCGGCTGGCCATAGGCTTCGCAGAAGATTGCCCAGTCCTTGATGGTGAAGCTCTTGAACAGGAAGGTCCAGGCGACGGCACGCGCGATGCCGCCCCGGATCGGCAGGCCGGATTTAACCTTCGCCGAGTGATAGATCCACTGGTAGGGATTCAGCGGCACATTCTGGCCGCCGTCGCGCAGCAATGGCGTTTCCCCATCAATCTGGTCAAAGACGAACCAGCGCGGGTCGCGCCACGCCAGTCGCTTCGGCCGCCACTGTCCTTCGGACGTGTCCCAAATGATCTCGGTACAGGAGAAGCCCTTTCCGACCGCGTCGAGAATATCGAACAGCTCGTCCTCGAAGCCGTCGCGCTCGATGACTTCACGCACCAGGTCGGCATGCTCGACACTGGCGGCATCCTCGCCGGCCGCTTCAACGGTGATCTCTAGGCCGGAAACCTGCCGCTTGCGCACGCCAAGCACGCCGGCATAGTGTGGATCGCGCTCCTCCATATCTTCAGCCAGGGCGAGGTAGCTCTCGGGATCGTTGTCGATCGACGCCCGCAAGATACCGGCCAGCCGGCCGGGGGTGAGGCCAGCCGCCGGGTGAAGAGCATCGTGGCGCCGAACGCCGCTGCCAGTCGGAGCCGCCTGCTCGACCTTCAGGGCGGCTTTGGCGATCGGGCGGCCGTGGCGGTCGACGATCCCTTTGAATTCTTCAGCCATCAGAAAATCCCACGGTTGCGGCGGGCGGATGCCATGCGGAAGCTGCCCTCGATGTCATCGGCCCGATTGCGCCAGGCGCCCTCCGAGCTTTCTTCGAAGCGGCTCTTGGCGATCGCTGCCCGCACATAGTCGTATTCGTGCCACTGCATGCGGCTGGCGAAGTAGGCCAGGACGAGCGCGACCGCGAAATCACCGTGCCGCTTGGCGCCGGCCATGCCGACCCGCTCCGGCGGGATCGACGGTATGCCGCGGATGATCTTGACCAGGCGAAGATCCACCGCATGCTCGGCGTCCCTGGTCAGCGCGATGTTGGCGTCTTCAAAGGCGGTTTTAAGCGGCGGGAAATTCTCGTTGTACCAGTTCTGGCTGAGCGTGATCTGCCAGACAAGGCCGCCCGGTGTCTTCTCGGTGTGCAGGCCGAACGCGCGGCCGAGATCCTCGGCCAAGTTCATGCCGAGGCCCGTTGCATCGATCGCCGCGCCGCAGAGCCGTGGCGATCCCTTCAGCATCAGCGTTGCGATTTCCTTCTGTTCCTGGAAGGGCACGTTGCGCAACTCGACGGTGAGCGCCGCCTGGCGGCGCAGCACCTTGTCGATCGACAGCAGCGACATGATCGCCGGGTCGGCCTTGCGGGCCGGATCGTAGCCGAAGGCGTGCTGGCGGTTGTCGTCAAGGCCGTCGACCGCTTTCTTGATCGCGTCCAGGTGCGGCGCCATCAAATGCCGCCGCTCCAGCTCCGGACGATGCAGGAAGTCGAGCGGCAGATCGATGCGGATGACCGGCGCCTCCTCGGGCGTCAGCGTCATGCGCGCTTCGATGAGCGGGCTGGTCAGCCACGCACCGGAGCCCATGGACGGAACGCAGAACAGCTCCTCGTCGGCGCCGTCGCCGTAGAAGTCGATGATGTCCTGGCGCCACTGTGCCTCGGCCTCCGGCGACCACTCGCGGGCAGTGACCAGGCAGATGCGCTCGTAAAGCCCTTCCAGCAGCGCCTGGTCGAAATCGATCTTCAGATGGCTGTACTTCGACCGGCCGCCGAGGATGTCCTGGACCTGGACGTTGAATTCATTGTCGGCGCCGTTGTGGGTCGAGCAGACCACGACCTGGCCGCCCCACATCAGGTTGGCCAGCGCCGCCTTCAGCAGCTCCTTCAGGCTGTCGACGAAGGCCGCCTCGTCGATGATGACCAGGCCCTGCTTGCCGCGTAGGGTGCGCGGCGCCGACGACAAGGCTAGGATCTCGAAGCCGGATGCGAACTGGATGCGGAACGCCTTGATCTGCCGCGTCTCGTCCGGATGGGCGGGGTCCGTGTCGTCGAACAGGAACTCTTCCTGGGCGACAGCAGCATGCGCGAACGCACGGGACCACATGGCACAGGCGTCAATGAACTCGCGTGTCATCTCCTGCGAATAGGAGATGTACATGGCGTCCATGCCGCCGGCATCCTTGGCCCGGCCGGCGCGCAGCACGGCATAGGAGGCCAGTGCCCAGGTCTCGCCGATACGGCGGCTCTTCTCGATGAACAGCACCCTTACGGCGGTGCTTTCGAGCAGCGAGACGGTGCGACCCTGATAGCCGAGGAGCACCTTCGGCAAACCGACCCTTTCGATCACATGGTCGAGGTTCGCCATGCTCTCGCGGCGAACTTTTTCCCATTCCTCTTTGGAGATCGGGCCGGTCATATTCCGGCGGCCCTTTCGATCGCCGCCCGCTTGCACCGATCCCAGGCGCGGTCGCAAAGCCGATCGAGCTTCACCGCTTGAAGCCGAGATGGCGATCCGGGCGGGTAGGTCCAGAACCCATTATCCCCGAACAAGCGACGATAGCGTCGAGAGAGCTTAGACTTGCGCCGCCGCAGGTGAACGGAAATCGCGAGCCAGTGAGGCCCGCAGATCCACTCCCTGCAATCAGCTTTGCGCGTTCGCCGGCAGAAGGGAACCAGGCAATGCAATCGGACTGACATCAGTTCGCCCTCACCACGGGCTCCGGCCAAATGATGGTCACCGTTCCATGGATTGTTCGGCGGGCTATGACCTGGTCGAGTATATCCCCATTAGGCAGCACGACATTCGCCAGCAGCGGCAGCCCGTCTTCGCCGAGCACTTCGACCCGGACGTATCCATACCCATCGGTGCCGGAAAACGCCTCACAGATGTTCCGGTCGCAGACCTTGCCATCAAGGATGACGATCGGCAGCGTCTTCGATCGGTTGCGCCAGAAATCGACATCGTTGCGATTGCCGGAAACCCGCGTGGCGCGCCGAGCTGGGAGTGTGGCGGTGATCATGCGCCAGTCGCTTTCTCAAAGGCCTTGGTCACCTTCTGAATGCAGGCGTCGAGCCGGCGGATGTATTCGTCTACGCCGATCCAGGCCGGTTTACCGCGCTGCCTTTCGGCGGCCTCCATCTCACGCCGCAAGGCGTTGTTGAGGCAGGACGCCTCGTCGGTCGACAGCTCGAGGCGGATCGTGTTGCTCAATGCAGGCCTCCTTCAGACCTGTCCGACCAGGCGAAGTTGAAGGTGTGAACCAGAAGCTCGGCGTTGGCGGGATGGTTGTCGCCGGTCGTGCCGCCGATCGGGATGCCGTTGCCGTCGAAAATGACCGTGGTCGTGCCGCTGTCGCCCGGCGCGGTCGATAGCGGCAAGGCAATTTTGGCGACCTTCTGCCGGGCACGGTCGTTCATGTCGAGCCGATCCCGTCATAGACCTCTTCAACCGTTGCCAGCGCTGAACGGAGCTGGCGGAGGTAAGCGTCGGTCATTTCCTTGTCGGCCGGCGCGACGGGATAGCCGACAACGGTCATGCGGCGCTCGACGTTGGCGATCTCATGCGTGAGCAAGCCTTGCAAACAGCCGAAGTCGTACGCCGAGAATGTGACTGTCACGGTCGGTTTGGTCATGATGCCCTCACACCAAGGATCTGCGCCTTGATCGCCTCGGCCGTATCAGCCGACATGCCCTTGGCCTTGGCCACCGTATCGACGGCCTTCTCGACATCGGCGTTGAATTCCTTTGCCACCTTGGTCCGGCGATCGCTGGAAACGCTCTGCGCCTGGGTCGCCATCTTCAGCGCCGTGGCGAGCTGCATGGCGCCGATCGGCGCCAGCCCGCTTTCGCCGGCGTCGGTCAGCAGCTCGAACACCAGCGTCTTGATCGCCTCGGCTGCAATCAGCGTCAGATCGTCAGAGCTTTGCGCATCGAACCGCTTGGAGATGGTGGCAGCGATCTCGCGGGTGTTTTCCAGCCGGCGCGTCATCATCGCCAGCTTTATCGAATAGCGGTTGAACGCCGAGAATGAGGGGATGACGAATTCCAGCTCGCCTTTGTGCTCAGCCTGAAGGGCCTGCATCTTCAGGAAGAATTCCTCGTAGATCTCGCTCTGCGTACGATCGCGGTCCTGCAGGGCGGTGGCCGCCCACGTGATGATCGGGCCGCACTCCTCGGGCAGGCGCTCGATCGCCGAAAGCTGACCACGGCCTTTGCGCGCCATGTCAGGCCTCCGGCGAGGGTCGTGCCACGCCTTCGATGATCGCGCGGCGTTCCACATGGTCGACGCCGGCGCGCGTGATGGCCGCGACCATGAAGGTGCCGACCTCAGTCACCTTCACCGCGCCCAACTCGTCGAGCTTGCGCAGTTGCGTGCGGACCCACTCTCGCGAGCGGTTGTGACCGAATGTGTCGAGCGTCTTCGTCAGCAGCGCCTCGTTGAGGCGACCGTCGGTCTGCTTGTTCAGTTCCCGCAGGATGACCAGCCGGGCATCGTAGGTCAGGTAGGCGTCGAAATCGGTCATTCGCTCTTCGATCCTGATAGCAAGAAGTTCTCCATGCGGTGGACGGTGCGGGCGATGCCATTGACCACCTCGGCCTGCTTGCCGGCATCACCCTTGATCTCGGACACGGCGAGCCGCAGATCCATGAACGCCGTCGCATCCGGCAGATGCTTCATTTCGCTTTCGATCGACTGGATGCGAGCGCCGTGGCCGTCCAGCGTCTTCTCCAGCTCGGCATAGCGTTCGCCGGTCTCTTTCTTGTGCGTCGACAGATCGGTGGCCGTCTTTTTGGCGCCGGACGTCACCAAGGTGAACACCGTCGTTCCCAGCGACAGGATCGTCGAGATGGCGACCAGCCAGGGCATCAAGGGCGTAATGTCCATCAGGCACGTTTCCTGTTCTGTCGTTCGATGAAGGTTTCGCAGTCGATGCACCTGGTGCAGTTCGGGACCGCGTCACGCCGGGCATCGGGTATACGCTCGCCGCAGTCGCAGAACGGCGAGCTAGTCACCTCGACGGCGGCGTATTGCCCCCGGATCGCCGCCTGGATGCGCGCGACGCCGGCCGCGCATTCCTGCTCGACGCGCCGCTCGGCCAAGTCGATGGCTGCGTTGCCGGCCGTCATTTCGGTTCCCTCGCAGCCTTGCGCTCGTCATACCAGCCGGCGCACGCGTCGGTCTGGGCGTTCGCATTGCCCAAGGCGATATCGGCCTTCTTGTTCGCAACGCCGAGCTTGTCGCCGAGCTTCACGCCGCTCCGGTGATGGCGGCGGCATTCCGGGGGATAGTCGGGCATGCGCCGCGCTTCGGTGACCGCGCGATTGGCTTGCGTCAACGCGTCGGTGACGACGCGGGCCGCCCCCTTGTCGGCATAGGCTTTGCCGAGGGCAGCCTTATCGGTTGTGCAAGCTGTCAAGCAGCTGCTGATCAACAAGGCCGTCAACGCGGGCCTGAAGCACGGCGAGGTCATCTTCCGCTTTCCTTTTTTCGGCGTCGGTCAGTGTGAGCGTGGTTTCGAGGTGGACGCGGGCGGCCCGCTCATCAGTCGCGATCTTACTGGCCTCGTCGGCCTTGCCGTCGCTCCAGGCGCGCAGCCGGCGCTGTTCGACCAGCTCGGCATTGAGCGCGTCGAGCCTGGCACTAGCCACGAGTTCCGTCACGGCCTTGTCAACCGCCTGGCGCACGGCCGAGGCTTTGTCGAACCAAAGCCAGATACCCGCGGCGAGAAAGAACCACACCGGTAGCGTGATGCCGAACGTCAGCACCGGCAGCACCCATCTTTTCAAGAAGAGGCCAATAGCTGCGCCGGTCATTGCGCCAACCACCACCACAGCAGCGCCACGCCCACCAGGACGAACACCGTCGCAGTCCCCGATGCCGAGCCCACGAAGCTGGACCAGAAGATGCGCGGATCGATCATTGTACGTTCCCCTCGCTGAACGGCTCGGCCGGCTCGCCGCCGTCTGTAACTGACAAAGGTGTGGTGGACTGCCCGGACACCATAGCGCGGACGATCTGCCTCAGGTCCAAGTGGCCGATGCCCATGTAGGCTCCGCTCACCGCCAGGATCAGGCCGATCGCCGTCGCGGCAACGTAAGCCGCCTGGGCATAGACGATCGAGGCAAACACCGCCGCCCAGGCCAAGGCGCAATTGATGATGACCAGCCCCTTCGAGAAACGGCGGCTCTTCTGAACAAGCGGCATCAGAGCTTCGCCTTTACTTCGGCCCGGAAGCGGTCGCCGCATTCGCGCGCCGTATCGAAAGCGGGATCGAACGGCAGCTTGGCGATGTCCCATTTGCCGCGCTGCTGGATGCCGAGATTGGCTTGCACCTCGGCATGCGACAGCACGGTGTGTGGTCCTACAGGGATCGTGTAGCGCCGGCAAAGCTCAGCGACGACAGTCGAGGCGGCGTCCCACTGCGCCTTCGTGAGCGGCTGCGAGCCAGCGTTGAACGGCCGCTCGATCGCGCCGGCCATCGCGCACATCGAAACGCCGATCGAGCCGGTGTTGCAGTTCAGCGTGTGCGCGGCATAGCCGGCCTTGGCCTTGGGTAGCGAATTGAGGTCGATCGACGGGACGCCACGGATCAGCTTGCCGTCATCCTCGATCAGCAGATGATAGTGCTGCCGGTCGAAATCCGTCGCCTTGTGGCTACCGGCCGTCCAATGGAGAATGACGCGCTGGATGGTCGCATTGGGCAGCCAGCCGCTAGGGATAGTCATTGAGTGTCCGCCTGTGAAATCGGCCGGGAGAGCCCCGGCCATTTCGCAACACCATGCCTTCGGCGGCAGGCGGCAATCATGCCCGCCAAAGCGGGCGGTCTGTCAGTTGCTGGAAAAGAGGTCGGTCTGGCGCGGATCTCGGCTGCCCTTGACGGGCTTGTCCGGCATGCGCCGGAAGAGCTTGTCGACGCCGGTCTCGGTGATGCCGAGCCGTCCGGCGATCTCGCCGTTCGAGGCGCCGTTCGCCCGATACTGCCGTGCGCGAAGCTCGCGGGCAAGAGGCACGCGGATATACGATCCGGAATAGCGACGGGCAAGTTTCTTGGCCGCCGCAGCGCCCAGGTTCTTGGCAAGGTCGGTGTCGTCGCCGGACGCCGGCACGTAGAGCCGGCGGCCGCCATAGGTTTCGGCGAGACGCACGAAATCCGCCGGGCCAAGCATGGCCAGCAGCTCGGCGGATCGCAGCTCGTCGCTCACGCCACCTCCAGCCGCAGATTGCGCATGGTGGTGGTAAGCGTCTCGCGGTTCGGCCCATGCCAGATCAGGCAGAGCGTATATAGGCCGCTGCGGCAGCGGTAGAGCGCCGAATGCTTGGTCAGCGTCCAGTCACAGCCCTTGGCGGCTGCAAGCGCGTTGCTGGCCAGCTCCGAGGCGGCGAATGCTTCGATCTTGGCGAAGTCGATCTTGACCCTGCCGGTCTGACGACGACGCACGCTCATGCTGGCTCCCATTCGATCAGCTTGCCTTCGAACAGCCCGGCACCATGCTCGGCCTGCCAGAAGGCGCCCATGTTCCAGCGAGCCGACCCGACCCTGCCGATGCGCTTCCATCGCCAATCGCCGACATGCTCGATGCCGAAGCCGTCAGCTGCGGCGAAGGCCTCGATCTCGTCGCGATGCAGCGAGCGGCTGTCGATGATGATCGAGCCGATGAACTCATCCAGGAGCGGCGTGGTGACGATCGCGATCGGCCGGACCCGGATGCAGATCGGATCGGGGTCGACCAGCTTGACGCAGTTGCGGGTGCGCATGCCCTGGTAGAGCTGCACCAGCTCGCCGGACCGGGCGTGCCGCTTGCGATCGGCGCGCACGGTATGCCGCTTGATCAGGCTGGACACCTGAGGGCCGAACATCGCCTTGAAGCTATAGGCGACCATCAACCGACCCTCGCCTTGTGGACGCCGCTGGCGATGGCATCAAGGATCATCGATCCTCTGTGCTCTTCGACGAGTTGGATTACCGCATCGTATTCAGCCCGGGTTGCGCCATCGAAGCGCGTCACCAAGAGGTCCGCCGATGCTATGATCCTTGCAGCGTCAATTTCGATATTCTGCGGGATCTCTGCCAGAACGACGCGGGCCATTTCGACAACCAAAGTGGAGTGTTTCTCGGCCATCAGCGTACCTTCCTGATCATGTTGCCAAGCGCGTTCATCACAACCGGCCAGTCGCGATCGGTCATCTGGTCGAGCGGCTTTGCGGTGTCCCAGACGAACTGGCGGAAGCCCTTGGGGTCAAAGGCTTTCGCGACCGACAGAAGCTGCCATTGCGCGAGTGCAATCTTTGCACCGGAGAGCCGCAGCCAGTCCGCCATACTGACGGACAGGTGCCAGTCTACGCCGGCCTCCCGCGTCATCCACGCCTTCAGCGCGTCGATCGCTTTGGCGGAGTCTTCGGCATCGAGCAGGAACCTTGTGTGCTCGATGCCAGTCTGTCGCTTGACGAACGACAGCATGGCGGCATCGCGCCGGTCGCGGACGATGCCGAGGTTCCAGGCGGCGATCCAGAGCGCCTGCAGCTTCTTGGCGAACGGGCCTTGAAGGCCCTTTTCAGCGGGCTTGAAACCCTGCCGGCGCTGCTCCTCGACGATGCGCAGGTGCTCGCGCTCGTTCATCTCGCGCAGGCTGCGCTTGCCGGTGACACGCTGGTAGAGATCGCGCGCGGTGTCTTCGTCGAGGCCGAGCTGCTTGTTGGCGACGTGGATGGCGGCGAGCGAGCTCATGAGCCGCTCCCACCAAAATAGGGCAGCGCCAAAGGCTTCTGCCGACCAGCGACGGACCGCTTTTTAGCCTCACGCTCGGCTTTGCGCCCTTCGTCGACCTCACGATCGACCGTCTGTTTTACTTCGCCAATCTCCTTGAGGAGATAGCCGAGCGAGGCAGGGTCGTTCACCTCGATCACTACCTTGACGATGGCGCGCGGGCCTTTGGCTGTGGCTCCATAGCTGCGGATGCTCATGTGCCGGCCGTCGATCCAGATCGAGGTCATGGCTCGTCCCTCCGCTCGATCGGCATTGGGCCGCTGCCGTGCGGATTGAAGCCGTCTTCGGCCGCGATCTTCTTTCGGGCGGCCGTGCGCCAGTTCGTCAGCGCGCCGGTTGTCCCGCTGGTCGAGCTGGCGCGGAGCCCGGCCATCGTGACCGAATGTTCACCCGCCGGGCGCGGGTTGAACCTTGCGCCTTCCTCGTTCGTGAAGAACTCGATCAGCTTGGCCTCTGCCCTGTCGTGACCGGCGCGCCACGCCGAATAGTCGGCCTGCCTGAATTCGCCGGTTTCGGCCTTGGCGACCGCCAGCTTCTCATCGAGCAGCGTGACGAGGCGCTCAAGCGTTTCGATCCAGAGCGTCATGGGCGCACCTCAGGATCCGCCGTTGCTTCGAGAAGCATCCGATCGCAGGCGATTGCGTGCTGTTCGACGGTGGCGGCTAGGTCTTTCAAGACCCGAGCCGCCGAGTGAAACGCGCCGTCGTCGGCGTAGATCTTTGCCAGCTCGCAACGCTCGTCCAATTTTTCGTGGATGTTCATGGCCGTCACGCCTTCGCCAGATCGATCGTGACCGCCCGCCAGTCGGCGTCGAGGCGGTCGCGTTCGTAGCAGCGGACATAGATCTTGGAGCCCACCACGCGCATGGCGTCTCGGATGGCGGTCATGGCGCGCTGCCAGCGCTCGTCGCCGATGTCGAGGCGCAGCAGCATGAAGATCGCGGCGCGGTTGATCTGGCCTTCCTTGTCGGTATTGAAGGCGCGCGTCACGATCGCGCGGATCTCCGGCCGACTGTCGGCCGACCATTCGGTCAGGCATTCGTCGATCAGGCTCTTGGCGATCTGCAGCTGGGCGCCGAAGTCGATCGTGTCGGCGACCTGCACCTGGACCTTCTTCATGCCGTCGAAGGTCATGAAGGTCTTGTTGCCCTTGGCGCCGCCTTTGCTGGCACCGTATTCCTGGGCGAGCAGCGCCTCGAACGCGCCGAGGTCATTGAAGGTGTGTTCCTTGAAGCGACCGATCTGCGCCGAAAGATCGATGGCATAGCCGAGGATGGTGCGAACCGTTTCGTCCTCGAGCATCTCGGACGGCTTGATCATTTCGACCGGCACGAGATTGCCCTTGGCATCGGGCATATATTGCTTGTCGCCGACCAGGACCTTTCCGGTGGCGCGGGCTTCAGTTGCTGCTTGCATGGTCATTCTCCTGTTGGGCGGTGGTAGGGGATAGGGCTCGGCATGAAGGCGAGCAGGTCGCGGACGTGGGCCAGCTGGTATGCGACATGCTGCTGATGTTCGTCGCCGGCCAAGCTGGCCCAAGCGCCCTGGTCGAGAGCTGAGATCAGGAGCCTGGTCTCCAGCGCGATCGCCCACAGGCCTTCGGTGGCCATCGCAAGGGCAAGCACCTCGGCCGTGGTGGCCCGGACACCGTTGCGCTCGGGGTCGGCGACAATGCGGCCGCACAGGTCGATCATGTCGAGCTTGGCGACGGCGGCCAGCAGCGCTTCACTTGCGGCCATTTTTTTGCCTTTCCAGTTCCTTCTTGAGGCGGAGGGCCGACCGCTCCAGCGCCTTGCGCGCCGGGATTTCACCGGGCGAGAACTTCGCCTGCAGCAAGCGATCAACGGCGGCACCGACTTCCTTGCATGCCGCCATCATCTTGCGGTCAGTTGCGTTCAGGTCGGGCCGGCGCCTAGGCGTCGTCGCCTGGATTTCTTCGACGACAATCTGCAGCACTCGGCCCATAGCCTTCATGGCAAGGTCGGTTGTGACGATCTGGTCCAACGGGTGGCTCATGCCGCACCTCCCGGCCGGCCGTCTGAAAACGGCCGCGGGATGGCGGGGAACAGCCGCACGTTCGACCCCGGCCGGCACGCCGCTTCGGCGATGCGGTCGGCCTCGGCCTCGCGTTCTGCCTGCGCCTGGTCATTCCAGACCTTGCAGCTCAACCGGTTCTCAATGTCGCGGGCCTTGCCGCGAAGTTCCTTGATGCACTCGCAGAGAACACGGGCGTCTTCGGGATCGAGGATGCGGGGCTCGTGCTGATAGTCGGAGATCAGGTCGCGCAGTTCGGACAGGCCGTCCGAGAGCGCCAAAGACATTCTTTCGCCCATGGCTATTTTCTCCTTTGGGGGCAGGTTTTGCAGGCGTGGAAAAGTTGGGCGCGATGCCGCGACGTGGCGCGGAACGGCTCCTTCTGTTCGGTGAGGCAGCGGTCGCGGCCGATCTCGCCGAGCACCGGGCATTCGACGGTGGCGGCCATCAGGGCGCCGCGCACCATCTGCTCGACGCGGGCGACGTCGCCGAGATACTTGCCGCTGATGATGGTCGAGACGGCCGAGCGGCTGTAGCCGATGCGCTGGCCGGCAACGCCGAGATCACTGGCATCGGCAAGCCGGGCCAACTCGTCTAGCCAGTCGGGCAACGGAGAGCCATGGGCGTCGATCGCCTTTTCGACAAACGACTGGCCGGCCGGCCGGCTGTGCTTGACGGGGCCGCGGTTCATGGCAGCACCTCGCGCGTGACGGGTCGGCCGATGACCGTTTTGCTGTTCGGATCGAACACCATTTTTGTGGCGAGGATCTTCGGTGCCTGCAGGCCGAGATTGTGCACAAGCCGATAGCGCCCTGGGCTGCCGGCCACGACGCCAGCGGTAGACAGCGCGTAGAGATAGGCTTCCACCGTCCGCCGAGGCACGTCAGGGCAATTTTCTGCCATGTCGGCAAGGCTGAACACCTTGGCCATCTTGATCGCGCGCCAGACCTGCTCGATGGCTGTCTCGGGCGGGGTCTTGCCGTCCGGCGTCAGCCGGGGTGCTACGGCCGGCCGCTTGGCCAGGCGATAGACGACGGTGGCCGGGAGATTGGCACCGCCGCCATGGCTGGCGGTCTTCTGGTCGACGACTTGGGCAATCCCCGCGAGGCGAAGCTTCCGAACGAACCTGCCGACCGCTTGCGTCTTGACGTTCGTCCGATCGCAGATCTGCCGCACCGTCCAGGGACCGCTGAGATCGAGATCGCGGATGATCGACCAGTAGCCGGCTTCGCCGCGCGGCACTGCGATGCTGATCTGCACGATATCGAGGATGGATCGCCCGCTCATGCGAACTTCCTCGGGGTGAATTTCGGCGTGCTGAAGATCGCGACGGCACCGCCGAAAGCGGCAAGGTCGATCTGTTTCGTTCCGAGTATCTGGCTGGCCTCAACCACCTTGGTCAGGTTGACGACGATGCGGCGCGTGTTGCCCTTGGTCTTGTCGAGAATGGCGGCGGCCAGATCGCTGGCGATCTCGATGCCGGGGCAGCGATTGGCGGCGAGCAGGCCAAAATCCTCGGCGTCGCAAGGCACGGCCGACAGCCATTCGAGCACGCGGTTGTGCACGCGCTCGAACTCCTCGAGATATTTGGGCAGCATCTCCTCGCCGATCATGACAACCGGCGCGCCCGACTTGTCGGTCAACTCGCGCAGCAGGTCAACGAAGCGCTTCTTGGCGACAAAGTGCGCCTCGTCGATGATCAGCGGCCGGCGCGGTTCGGCCACCATCAGCATGATGGCGTTGGTCTTCAGATCCTCGATCGAGCCGCGCGGGCGTGTTTCGCCCAGCTCGATCAGGATTTGCGAGAGCAGCGAGCGCGCTGTGGTGAACTGGCCGCATTCGACATAAGCCGCCCGGTAGCGATTGGCGCCATAGATACCGGATTTGGTTTTGCCCCAGCCGGACGGGCCGGAGAACACGGCGAGCCCTGGCAGGTCGGGGTCGCGGTCGACCATCTTGGCAAGCAACGTCGAAAAGGCCGCGACGTTCTTCAATGGCGCCGGCCGGTTGACTTTCAGTGCTTCGTTCATCATTTTCCTCGTTGTGCTGTGCCGCTTCGGCGGCTGTTCTTGCGGAGAGCCCGGTTTGCAGACCGGGCTTTTCCGTTACTCAGGACAGGTACGCGTCCCCGAAATCGCGGTGCATGCCTTGCTGGGCCTTGAACTCGGCTGACAGCTCGTAGCCGCCGAGCCAATGGGCATCGGCAGCAACCACCGGCTCCTCGGCTTCGATGCGCTGGCGAAGGGAGAAGGCGCGCCGGTAGCGCTCCTTGGCCGTTTCCGGCAGCGCCACCACGTTGGTGTCCTTAGGCAAATGCGCGGTGCGCAACGCCTCGATCTCGTCCTGCCGGCGCTGGAGCTTCGCGTCCGTTCGCGCGAACAACTCGGCCTCGTCCTGCCGCGTCATCTCCTCGATCAGCCGACGATGCGCGGCCGCCGCTGCCGGGTCGAGCGGCTGGGTCGGGTTGAGCCGCTCGCCAAGCGCCTCGATCGCGGCGCTGATCTGCGGCGTCGAATGGGTCTGTTCGCGTTTCGGCAGCGGGATGACGTTCGGCGCGTCGCGGCGGGCGACTTCCAGGGCGCGCTCGATCAGCGGCGAGCCCTTGGCGATCTTCTTCATGTCCGCCTTCAGATCGCGCGTGCGCTCGTCCACCAGCTCGCCGCGGATTTCCTTGGCGGCGCGGACAAGAGTCTCGGGATGGATGCCGGATAGTTCCGGGCAGATCGCATCGCCGAGGAATTCGGCGCCGTCCTGGGCGAAGGCGTAGGCGCGGCCGGCATCGTTGGGGTCCATGCGCACGAACACGGCCGTGCCCGGCAGAATGGTCGGCGTCATGTAGTGATATCCGTCGATGCGGATGCCGAGTTTGGTGACGATGCGCTGGCCGTCCGTGCCGGCGACCGGCATCAGCAGCAGGTCTAGCGCGCGTTCGGCGACGTATCGCACGGGCGTCGACGAGGACTGGGCCTTGGCGAAGGGCGTGACCTTGTCCAGGCCTGCATGCGGCCGGTGCTGGTAGATGAGCCGAGCCCAATCATCGATGTGCTTCTGCAACTGCGGGCCGGTCAGCGACACGCTGAACGTTACGGCTTCCGTTTCGCCGAGGCGCTGCGCAAAACTCTTGCGGCTCTCGATCGCCTTCCGATCTTCGACCGAATGGCCGACGAACCCCGGGAGCAACGGGCCAACATCGTGCTGGAACGTCTTGATGACGCGTTCGACGTGGCCCTTTTGCTCGGGCGAATAGGCATCGGATGCGTCGGGATTGATGTCGAGCGAAAGGAACAGGCGCTGGGTGTCTTTGGCTACGAAGTCGGACCCGTTGTCGGTGGTGACAACCTGCGGCACTCCCCATTCGAGGATGGCCTTGCGCATCAACAGGGCGACAGCGGAAGCTCGCGGCGTGCGCGACAGCTGCCAGATCGTGCGGCGCGTGGCGATGTCGATGCACGCATAGACCGAATGCCGGCCGTCAGTGCACAGCGCGTCGACTGGCGAGGCGTCGATCTGCCAGAGCTGGTTCGGTTCGGTGATGTGGCGCAGCATGCCGACGCCGGCCGGGGCCAGGTGCGAGCGGTAGCGGTCCGGATTGGTGAGCTTGATCAGCTCGACCTTGTGGCTTTCCTTCAGCCCCTTCAGCGCGTGCTGAAAGGTGCGGACCGGCGGCATCGGAATGATGGTTTCAACGCCCTTTGAAACCGTCTTCAAAGTGTCGCCGAACTCCGACCGGCAGAGGGTCCGCACATGATGGCCGGAAAGGTGCGGCTGATGGGCGATCAGGGCCAGCATAAAGGCGCTGACCGCACCGCCATTGGCGGTTTCGAGAACACCTGTGCCCTTGCGCGCCTGGGCTGGATCATGCCCGAGCGCGTTGATCTTGCCGTCGCGCTTCTGCGACTGCCAGCGGGCGAGCGAGCGCTTCGACAGGGTAGGCACGATCTCTCGCACCCACTCGTCGATGTTGAGCGAGCCGACATTGTATCGATCGGTGAAGACCTGGACGCGGGTGGCGTAGCCGAGCTGCAGGCCGCGCGAAAATTTCTCGAAGGCGGCGACGATCGCCAGCCGGGCGTCACGCTCCTTTTGTGCGCGGGCGGTCAGGCTGGTGTCCGGCGCGGCACTCGCTGGCGTGACCGGCCGTTCAATGACGAGGTGCTTCTGCTGATAGGCGACCTGGGCAAGCACCGGTAACAGCGAGACGTGATATTCGGTAGCACCGCCCCGACCGGCGCGTTGGCGGGCCTGTGTGGCGCGCTCGTCCCAGCCTTCACGCTCAGCCATCAACTGGACGCCGCGTTCGCTCCACGGCATGTCCGGCAAGGCCTCGGCGGCGATCTCGCGGGCGGTCAGGCAGTCTTTCATGCGGCCACCTCGGCACCCATGCGCCGCAGCATCCGGCGGACCAGGTAGCGGCCCTCAGCGGTCAGCTCCAGCCGGCCGGTCAAGCCGCCGCCACGGTATTTCAGGCGACCGCTCAGCAATCCGGCTTTGAGTGCGTCCTTCGTGACGGAGGGCGCGTGCGCCACGGCCAGGTAGAAGCCCGTCGGCCGGCAGAGATCATCCTTCCACCACAACAACACGAGGTTGCTGATGATGTCGGGGCGGAACTTTTCGAGGAGGTCGAGGCGCGCTTCGATCATGGCCGCACCGCCGGAAATTCATCGTGGGTGCGACCGTCGAGCAGGCGGCCGGCGTCGCCCTTCTTCATCCGCAGCAGCGTGGTGCCGTCGCTCTGATGCTCGAACGAATGGCCAAGGAACTTGGCAAGCCAGGCGGCGTCGTCGAAATTGAGCGGTACCGGCGGAACCCAAGTCTTGCCGTCGCGCACGATCCAGGCGGCGCCCGCTTCTGTTACTGCCGCGATGCGACTGGCGACCTGGTCGGCATCGATCAGGCAGCCCCACTGTTTGAACAGGTAGGGAATGCCGTTCGCCGCACCGAAATCGCGGGTTGCACGGTGCCAGTCAGGATGATGCGGGCGAGCGCTTTTGCCGTTCGCATCGCTCTCGCCGCCTGACACGATCCAGTCGAGGAACTCCCAGCCGGTCCAGTCGACCGGGCCAAGGGCGGGCTCGTAGCTGACCCACGTTTTCCAGCCCATTTCCGAGAGCCGGCGCATGCTTTCGCGGCGTTCGTCGGCGTGAGCTTGGTCTTCAACCGAGACCCCGAGCCAGATGTTGGGCGAGGGAAACGCCATGCCGTCGAAACTCGGCCAGGGCGACGGCGGCATCGCATCAGCGAAGCGCTTCACTGTGTTTCGGAAGGGCTCCTGCTCGACACGGGCCAGATAGTCACGCATCCGACCGGGTCGCTTCGTCAGCACCTGGAAGGCGTGTTGCGGCGCCATCGACATGACGGCAAAAACCCTGTCAATCCATACGTCCGGCACAGCCTCATAGAACAGGTCGGCGTGCGCGCAGACGAAGATCATGCGCGGCTTGGTCCAATGCAGCGGCTGGGTCAGCCACTGTTCGTTGAACCGAACCTCGCCCGTCCACACCGGGCCATTCTTGGTGTCGACGGTGAGGCCTTCGCGGCTCGGATGATGCTTCAGCCGAGTGCCGGCGAGCTTCATCGCGTAGCAGAACTTGCAGCCGGGCGATTTGACCTGGCAGCCGGTGATCGGGTTCCAGGTCGCGTCCGTCCATTCGATGTTTGTGCCGTCAGCCATTGGATGCAGCCTCGCTTGCCTTCACGCGGTCGTGCTCGCTGGTCAGCCAGTCGATCGCCGCGTGCATGGTCGAGAACTTGGCGCTGTTGGCTTCGCTGACGGAAATCCGGTGGATCGAATAGGCGACCCATCGTTCCGCGCGGTTGTTGCCGGCGAATTTGGCGATCGTGCCAAGGCGAACGCCGTCGATGACGATGCCTGTCATGCTCGTGCCTGTTGGTTGGCGCCCCCCCCGTCTGTGCGGCGGGCGCTGCTGGCCGGGGCGGCTTGGGAGATCGCCTCGGCGGATTGGAGGGTGCGGATGGCTTCTTGCGTGTAGCCGTGCAGCTGCTCGCGCATGTGCTGCTTGGTGTCAGCATCCTCGCAGCGCAGCATTTTGAACTGCCAGCGGACGAGCCAGTGCGCCTGCGAGGCCGGAAGCCTGAAATAGTGATCGGGGCAGAAGATGCCTGTCGCAGCGTTCGAGCATGCCGGCATGGCGCAGTGGCTCATGACCAAAGGCCTCCGCCATGGACATGCTTCTGGACACGGCGCCGGAATGCCGCGCCGGCCGCGAGACGGGCACCCTGCTGGCGCGTGAAAAACACGTGCAGGCCGTAGAGAAAGACAGCGTAGAGCAAGGCGCCGGCGAGGGCGATTGCGAGGAAGCTCATTGGCCGAGCCTCCAGGCGATGACAGCCGCCGAAATGCCGGCGCTGCCGAAGGTGGCGAAGGCGACAAAGCCGGCCACTGCCAGCAGCGACAAACAGTCTTGTGCAAGGTCGAGAAGATCGCGTTTCATGTGAAAGCCTTTCATCGTTTCGCTTTCCACTGTGCATCGAACGCCTGCCTATCGAGGGTCGCCCGCTGGATGGCCTCGTCGGCCATTTCCCGCATGATCAGCGCCTCGTATTTTTTGGGGACGACGATCATCCCGGCCTCTTCCAGAAGGGTGTTGAGCGCGCGTACGTCGCCGGTGACCGCGATTAGAGCGAGCAGGCGGAGCGCCGAAATCGAATGCTCCTTGGCCTGGCTGGCGTAGGCATCCAGCATCGGCTTGGAGACCTCGTCCTTCAGGTAGTCGGACATTGCCTGGGCAATATCGGCCCGGCTCTTGTCCGCTTCCGTCAGCGTCAGGCTGACGGCCTTCGACAGTCGTCCCGCCATCGACCAGGCCTGGACCTTTTCCGCATCGAAACGCTCGACCACTGGCGCCGGCTGGTAGTCGCGGAACAGATCCAGGGTCGAGTTGTTGCGGGGTGGCCTGGCCATCAGCTCTGCCGGTCTTTCATCCACCGTTGGATGGCGGCCTCGTGCAGCTCGAAGAACCGGTCTTGCTCGCTTGTCTTCATCTTCGAGAAGTCGGTTGCGAGCTTCTGCCAGCGCGGCTCGGTCGCCGGTTTGGGCGTCCGGTCGAGGGTGGCGATAGCATCGGCTACCGAGCCAGCTTGTGGGGGCTCACTGGTCAGCAGCGCGGCAATATCGGCCTGACGCGTTGGCTGTTCGGCTGCTAGCGCCAGAAGCTCGGATTGCTTGTCGGCGATGCCGTGTAGGGCGATCTGGTCGCGGACGTCTGTGGCAATCGTTGCGATCTTCACGGCGTTGAAGATGCTGCGTTCTGACAGGCCGAACGCCTTCCGAGCGGCCTCCGAAAAACTAACTGCAAACTTTGCAGTAGTTTCTTCTAATGTAATCTTCTTCGGCCGCCCCCCACGATTTGCAACGTGCGCAGCCTCGTAGATCTCGCGCCAGCGGGCGATGTCGACGGCGCGATCAAGGGCGCTCAACTCCCGCCGCGCGAGGTTCTCGGTAATTTCGGCCAGCGCGATTTCAGCCTCGGACGCGAAGTCCTCGGGGCTCTTCACGACGGCTGCGATCGCGGGCGAAGCGAGAAGTTTCGCGGCGGCTAGGCGGTGATGGCCGAACACCAGCCGGTAGCGCTCGCCGGTGGCGATCACCTCGATCGGTGTCTTCTGGCCTTGGGTCCGAAACAGATCAGCCAGCGTTTCGACCCATGCAGGATCAAGCTTGCGCCGGCCGGCTGCGACATCGATCAGGCACACGTCAATGGCAGAAATGACGGCCGGTTTGGACAGATTGGCCATCAGAAGCGGCCTCCGATGTCAAAAGCAGCGCTGCGATTTGCTCTAGTCGGCCCAAAATCGGCGCTGATAATCTCGGCGTTCTGTGCTGCGTGGAGTTGCGTGATGTCGAACGGGTTTATTGACGGTCGCCGGATTTCCGGCATGCGTGCAAGGGCGCTCGGCATGGCTCAGGCAGCCTCGCCGGGTATCTCGAAGAACCAACTGTCATCCCAGGACAGGCCACGGCCGATCGCCGCCGCACGAATGCGCTGCATCTCGCGCAATGAAGGGCGCCTGATACCACTTTCCCAGCGCGAGACTTGGCTCTGTCGAACGCCCGCTAAGGCGGCCATTTCAACCTGAGTGATGGCAAATATGTTGCATCGAATGTGATGGAGTTGGTTCATGCTCGCATTTCATCCCAACAGGGATAAAAGTCAATCCCTATTGGGATTAGGTTTTGATTATCCCTTCTGGCATATTGAGGCGATGGATGTTCCGGTCGTTCTGAGGGCGCTATTGAAGGCTACCGGCTGGACGCAGGCCCGGTTGGCGGGACGTTTGGGCGTCAATCAAAATGACATTTCGCGATGGTTAAAGGGGCGGGAACCACGCGGGAACGCAATGGAAGCGATTCGGACGCTGGCCCTTGAGCACGGCGTCCTTGAAGATCCTACGCTTCGCGGATCCCCTCAGGATCCGAACGAACGTCGCCTACAGAGCGTGTTCGCGCGCGTAGCCGCAGCGCCACTACTGCTTCAGGATCGAGTTATCAGTTTCGCGGAATTTCAGCTTGAGCAGTTCGAACGTCAAAAGAAGTCGCGCGAAACCGCTACGTAAGCGCTTTGATGATCGATGGCCCATTCGCCGCCATAGGCGGCATGCATGGCCTCAGCGAGCGCTTCGGCACATCGCTGAATTCGGTCCAGCGGCGCCGCAGCCCCTACCTCGCTCCCTGCCATCGACGCCGCCGCCAGCAAGAGCCCCGATAGTGCTACCCGCCGATTGACGTTGATACTGCCCGCCGCTTCTTGCCCGTCCAATTTCCGTGACCCGCCCTAGTTATTATTTTAGAACCATACAGGAAGATATTCCTCGCCGAGGTACCCTTAGGGCGCCTCCGAGGTGTCCCAATACGAGACGCTTACAACCATCTGTATCTGCTTAACAGCTTCCCTCAACCTTTAGCGATCGGCTGTGGATAGTGGGGATCAATTGCACATTTTTCGATGTTTTTTGCACCATATCGAGTCGCCTGGGTTTCCGCCATAAAATCGGCGCCATGCCGCCGAAGCAAACAGACGAGTCGAGCCCGGAGCGCGAGCGCCACAATCTTCATATGACGCCGGAACTGAAGGCACGTCTGGCCGATGCGCGTAATAAGAGCGGCAACAGCATGAATGGCGAAATTCATTCCCGCCTGGAAGCGACATTCGACGACTCTGCTCAACGCATCGCTGCAGTGATCTTGCCGCTCCTTCAAAAGCTCGACGAGGACGATCAGGCAAAGTTTGCGGACTTGATTGCCGCTATGGCTAGATGACGCGTAGCCGAGGGCTCTCCCAGCCAGCGGGAAATTCGGGCGCGGGAAGCTTTCGGAGTTCGGTCGCCTCGTCCTGAGCTGTGGTTACGGGGCAACTCTCTGATCTCGTTACCGATTTCCGGCTGATGGGCGTTGTTTTCAAAACTCCGAAGTCGTTTCGGAGTTTGTCGCCGGCGCTCCAGCCCCTCAGATGAAGTTTGAACGCCTTGTTTTCCGGGCTTTTGCCCGATCTAAGTGGTGCCATCTGATCTTGCGCGCGGTCGGCCCGCCGGCCGTTTTGGTGCCAAGTGAAGTTGCGCGGCCGTTTTCTGGCCACCGGGCTTTCTGGCCCCGGCTGTTTACCGCTGAACGCCTTGTTTTCCGGGCTTCTCGCGGCTGTTCCCGGCAATTATCACCTTTTCCCAGGATTAGGCGGCTGATGCCATCTGATCTTGCGCGTTACACATGGCGGTGGTGTCACCGAAATGGTCGGCCGCCGGCATTTCGTGCCGCATGTGCCGGGCACCCGCTTTCTCGACGCGTCCTCGGCCGGCGAATTCGCCACCGATGCCGAACTGGCACTGGCGGCAAACTGGGACCGCACGGCGTCGAGCGTCAAGCACATGACGTTCATCGCGCTGAAGACGACCGAGGCCTGATCGGGCGAAGGGGCGGGCGTCAGACGTCCCGCCCCTTCGGGACACCAGGTCGGCGAATCCCAAGTTCACCCGCTGCGCTGCGTCGGAGTGATGTGAATTTTGGCGTTCGCTACAACATTCATGTTGCCCTTTGGCCAATCGACGGCACCAAACAGTTACAAGAAAGGGCGATGCTGCCTTGTCTTGGTAAGGGAGGTCACCATGAACATGAAGTACAAAACAGTTCAGGAAGTGCTCCGAAAAGCGGGCATTGTCATGAGCAAGAAGGGGGAAGTTCATCGCATAAACTTCTTCAGCGGCCTGGAAGACACCGCCTACTACACGCCAAGTCTTCAGGACGCCCTGGACAGGGGCTTGGCTTTGGCAGGAGGTGCCGGAAGGGTGAAAGCAAGCGTCTTTGCCAAGTCAGCTGAAACAGGAATCTCGACCGGCGCACACGTCGGCTGACACAATTCAGGCAAGACATCGCCGCGTTGCGCGGCGGTGTCGTGAAACTGCAATAGCCGAAGCATTGCCGTCTTCCTTGCTCGAATGGGAAAAAGACGGCTGACGCAGCGCCTGCCACCCGTTTCCTGACGGGCGGTTGGAGTCGTGACGTTCGATGCACGAGACGTGCAACGTTCCGCCCAAGCCAAAATCACAAGAAATCCCAGCCGCCTTGAAGCGGCTTTTTGCCGTGGAGGCACCATGCCCCGTTTTCCCCGACCAACCACACAGCCGGAGGCCTGAGCCATGGCCATCACCCCGCTCGACATCGCCAACATGGCGCTCGCCGTGCTCGACGAGGCGCCGATCGAAAGCCTCGACCAGGACGCCAAGGCGGCACGCCTGCTCAATCTGCATTTCGACCTGACCCGCGAGGCCGAATTGACCAAGCACGCCTTTGTCTTCGCCATCCTGGCGGCCTCGGTCGCCGGCTTCGACACCGGCAGCGGCGCTGGCACGCTGAACTTCGCCTATGAGCTTCCCGCCGACTGCCTGCGGCCCTTGCCGCTGACCCATAGCGGCGAGCCGGATGGCGTGCCGCTCTCATGGCGGCAGGAGGCCGGGTTGGTCTATTCGGATCAGGCCGGGCCGCGCATCCTCCGCTATGTCGCCAATCTGACCGACCCCAACGACTGGGACGCGCTGTTCAGCGAAGTGCTGGTGGCGGCGCTCGCCATCAAGATCGCCCATCCGTTGACCCACAAGGCCAGCATGATCGACGTCGCACGCAGCGCCTATGACAGAGCGCTGGATGCAGCCTACTCGGCCAATGCCATCCAGCGCGGCGGCAGATTTTCGACGACGTCCTGGGCTTTCCAGCGCGGCGACAGCCGGGGCGACGGCCGATGACCACGCTCTATCCGGTCCAGGACGCTTTCATCCGCGGCGAGATTTCTCCCCGCTTGCATGCTCGCGCCTCGCTCGACCTCTACCGGGCGGCGCTGTCGAAATGCACGAACTTCGTCACGCTGCCGCATGGCGGCATCAGGAAGCGTGGCGGCACCTATTTTTGCGCGGAGGTGAGGGACTCATCAAAGGCGACACGGCTGATCCCGTTCATCTTCTCGGCTGATCAGGCCTATGCGCTCGAATTCGGCGATCTTTACATCCGCGTCTACGCCTATGGCGCGCGTGTCGGCACGGTCGAAGTCGTTTCGCCTTATCTCGAGGCCGATCTGTTCGACCTGCAATTCGTCCAGTCGGCAGACCAGATGTGGATCACCCACAAGGATCATCCGGTCAAAGTGCTGACGCGCACCGCGCACACGACCTGGACGCTGGCCGATTTCGTCTTTCTCGACGGCCCTTACGACAAGATCAACACCACGGCCACGACGCTAACGCCGGCCGCAACCGGCAACGCCATGCCGGTCATGGCCGCGAATACGCTGCCAAGCGGCACGGTCAGCAACAGCAACGGCTCATCCGACGTGTGGCAGGTGTTCGATGGCGACAAGCAGAAGGGGGAGAACATAGCGGGCTTTCCGAGCGGGTATCTGCGCTACCAGTTCGGCGGCGGCGGGGCCAAGACGGTCGACGCCTACTGG
This sequence comes from Mesorhizobium sp. M0074, assembly GCF_040322975.1. NCBI lineage: Bacteria > Pseudomonadati > Pseudomonadota > Alphaproteobacteria > Hyphomicrobiales > Phyllobacteriaceae > Mesorhizobium > Mesorhizobium sp. M0074. The sequence goes on along the minus strand of NZ_JAMYUM010000019.1, from coordinate 45,825 downwards.
ATTACCGCCACGAATGATCACTCAGACACTGCATCGCCGACCCAGTGGCAATTCCAGGCCTCGCACAACGGCACCGACTGGACGACGCTCGACAGCCGGGACGGAGAGACCGGCTGGTCCAAGTCGGAAACCCGCTTCTTCGACGGCTTCAACAACACGGTTGCCTACGAATATTATCAGCTGCTGTTTTCAGGTGGCGGCAGCGACGGAACCGCTATCGCCGAACTGGCCCTGCACGAATACGCGCCGTCGCAAACGCCATTTGATCTTTCGGCCTCCTCGATCGTCGGCATCAATGACGGCATCGGCTTCCAGACCAGCGATGTCGGCCGTGCCATTCGTCTGCTTGGCGCGGATGGCTTCTGGCGCTGGGCCAAGGTCGTTGCCCGGACCAGCACCATGGTGGTCACGGTTCAGTTGTACGGGCACGCTCTGCCCGATCTCAGCCCGATCATCCGCTGGCGTCTCGGCACGTTCGTGCCCGGCAAGTACGTGCAGAGCGGTTCGCTTTACGAGGAGCGCCTGGCGTTCAGCCGCAAATTCTCGGTCTATGCCTCGCAAACCGGCGATTTCGACAACTTCGCCACCGGCGAGAAAGACACCGACGCGCTGGAATTCGTGCAGGCCGGCGGCGGCCAGGCCAATGACATTACGTGGGTGGCGGAATCGGACGGCGCGCTGATCATCGGAACGCTTGGCGGGGTGAGGGCGCTGTCTGGCTCCGGCATCGACGAGGCGCTGACGCCGTCCTCGTTCAAGAACCGCCGGTCGCGGACTTTCGGTTGTGCCCCGCTGCGTCCTGTCGATGCGGGGCAGTCGTTCCTCTATATCACCCGCTCCCGCAAATCGATCGCCGAGCTGACGCAAAACGCCACCGGCCGCTTCACCTCCGACGATGTCGGTCAAATATCGGAGCACATTCCCAAGAGAGGCGTCGTCGAACTCGCCTTCCAGACCGACCCCGATCCGCTGCTCTGGTTCCCGCTCGGGGATGGCGAACTCGGCGGCTACACGCACCAGCCGTCGCAGGACGTTCGCGGCATGCACATCCACCAGATCGCCGGAAGCTTCGCAGGATCGAGCTGGGCCGTTGTCGAAAGCGCCGTGGTGACGCCCGGCCAGGACGGCAACGACGATCTCTGGCTGATCGTCAAGCGCACGATGGGCGGCGTGACCAGGCGCTATATCGAAATAAAGACCGCGCCGTTCGAGTATGGCGGGATCGGCGATGCATTCGAAGTCGACTGCGGCCTGACCTATGGTGGCGTCGCTGTGGGCACGGTCTCAGGGCTTGATCATCTCAACGGCGAAACAGCCGACGTCCTGGCCGATGGCAAGGTCTACAAGGGCCTTGCTGTGGCCGCTGGCGCGGTCTCGCTGCCCGGTGGGGCTACGGCAGCCAAATGGCAGGTCGGGCTCGGCTACCAGTCCGAAGCCAACACGCTGGAGCTCGATGTCGGCGGCCGCGACGGATCGATCGTCGGGCGGCGCAAGAAGGTGGCCAAGCTCATTCTTTCGCTGCTGGAAACCGACACAACCGGGCTTCAGGTCCAGTCGTTCATCCGCGGCCGCTGGGAGCAGGTTCGCATCCCGTCCGTGGTTGCACCCGACGGCGTGGCGAAATTGTTCACCGGCAATGTCGAGGTGCCGATCGACGATAGCTGGGAAGGGCAGGGGCGGGTGAAGATCCGCCACGTCAATCCAACGCCCTGCACGATCAGGGCGATGACACCGGTGTTCGACGCCGAGCCTTAGAAACTGCTGATCTCCCCCCTCGAGGGGGAGATGTCGCCGAAGGCGACAGAGGGGGTCGGTTCGTCCTGACGCGGCCTCCTATCGCCTCCATCGCGGGGGAAGAACGCCGGCGCTCCACGCGAGACGACCCCCTCTGGCCTACCGGCCATCTCCCCCTCGAGGGGGGAGATCACCCGCTCCGTCTTCCATCGCTTCCCCAACCAAGGAACCCACCCGTGACCCCAACCCATCCCGAAGACCTCGGCAGGGCGCGGACGGCTGCCGATTTCGCTGCCATCCGCGCCTTGCTCGACACCGACCTCAACAATGCGATCGCCCGCAAGGCCGAACTGGAAACGGAAAAGTTTCACGCGATCTTCGGCGCCGGCAATTTGACGGCGGCGCGTGCCGCATTGGACGACTGCAACGCTGAAATCGCGCTGATCGAGAAAACCATCGAGGACGCGGACGAGCGCCGCGTTGGCGCCCCCCTGGACGAACCCCCCGCCGAAGCTGCCGTCGCCACGCCTGCGCCCGGCGACGAAGTCAGGACAAAGGCCGAGGCGCTCGGCGAGCGCTGGCGCACGGTCCACTGGCTGATCGAGCAACTGCGCCAGGAGCTGTTCGCGGCCGATGCCTTGAGCCGCGCCGTCATCGCCGCCAACGGCCTTTTCGATGCCGACGGCGCCGTCGGGCTGAAGGTCAACCTGACCACCATCCGGCGCACTGCCATGGCCGGCCCGAGCGCCGCCGCGCCATCGCGTCTCAGCCGCCCGGCGATCCAGGCCGACCGACTGCTTTTGTCCTTCCTCAGCCCCGGCGGCGTGCTCGACCGGCGCCCTGCGATCGGCGGGCCGGTCGGCGGCATCAAAAGCAAATTCATTCCCGCCGGCGAACGAGGCTGACCATGTGCACACTAGCTCTTATCGGTACGGCGCTTTCGGTCGGCGGCGCGCTGGCGGAAGGCCAGCGGTCGAAGCAAATGGCCGACTACCAGGCCAAAGCCTATGAACAGCAGGCGCGGGCCGACGCCCAAAGCTCGGCCTTCGAGCAGGGCCAGGAGCGCCATAAGCAGGACCTGCGGCAGGCGCAGGCGCGTGCCCAGGCCGGCGCTTCGGGCGTCGCCATAGCAGGCTCGCCGACCGAGGTGCTGGCGGCCAATGCCAGGCAGGGCCAGCTCGACCTCAAGGCGATCCAGTACGGCTCGCAGCTGCGCCAGAACGGTCTCGCCACGCAGGCTGCGATTTCGCGCTTTTCCGGCAGGCAGGCAGTGGGCGCCTCGATCTTCAAGGCCGGCGGCAGTCTCGTGTCGGGCCTTTCCGGCCTCTACGACCCGGCCAAGGCGGTGACGTTCGGCAGAAGCGCCTTCCCGCCGGCGCCGGGTGGAGGCCTCTACTGATGGCCACCATCCCGCTCCAGCTTGCCCAGCGCCGGCTCGATACCGGCAGTGTGGCCTCCTATCCCAACGGCTCGCCGGTGGACGCCGCTATGCAAGGCTTTGGCGACGAGCTGTCGGCGATTGCCGAGCGCTTCAAGCAACAGAAGCAGCAGCAGGATGCGTTCGACGCCGATATTATCGGCCGCGAACTGAACGCACGCATAGCGCACGCCGAGGCCGTGGCGGTGCAGACCGCGCCGGCCGACGGCGGCGGCCTGCACGACTTCATGTATGGCCAGCTCGATCCGCGCAGCGACGGCGTCGTCAAGCCCGGCCTGTTCGACCAGATCTTCGACGACACCGTGGCGAAAGTGCCGGAGGGCGAACGCGCCAATTTCCTCGCCCAAAAGCAGGCTCTGCGGCTCGCCGGCTCGGCGCGCATGGCCGCGCAGCAGCACGCGCGGCGCCAGAACTATGAGCAGGCCGAGTGGAGCAAGGTCGAGGACGGTTACACAAGCGCCATCGCGCAGGGCGACCCGGACGACAGCGGCACGTTCGAGGCGATCAGGCAGAGCGGGCTCGACCTGATCGGCAAGATGGGCAACCCGGTGGCCCGGCAAGCTGCCGAGGCCGCCTGGCGCAGCAACGCGGCAAAGGCGCTCGTCCAGGCGATGATCGCCCAAGACCCGAAGCGCGCTGCGGGGATGCTGGGTGGGGGGTCGGGAGCGACTGACGGCAGGACCAAGGACGATACCGTCGAGGCTGTGAGTGGGCCTCCGGCGGATGGAACTGCCGCACCGGCTTCGCTCCGTGACCGCGTAGGCAAGCTTACGCCGGACCAAACGTTGGCGCAGGCTTTTGGGGACGACATTGCCCCCGAAGAGCGGCCAGGGTTGGTCCAGCAGGCCCGAGCCGCCGACGCGATGCGGCAAGTCGAAAAACGCACAAACATTATCCTGGCCGAGCAGAATGCGCCGGCCGACATCAGGGACAATGGAACCTATTCCGGCCCGATCCCAACGCCGGAACAGTTCGTCGCTCTCTATGGCGCTACCGAAGGCGCCAGGCGCTTCGAGGCGTTCAACAGGACCGTTGAGGTTAATCGTCAATTCCACGGCATGCGCGACCTGTCGAATAACGCCGTGCGGGCCATGGTCAAGGACGCCGACCCCACCGCTGATAGTTCAACGCCGGAAGTGGACAAGGCGCGCCATGACGCTATCGCCACCGCCGCGGACCTGACGTTCAAGGCCAGGCAGGCCGATCCGGGCGGCTATGTCCGCGAGGCATTCGCGAACCTTGATGCGGCCTGGAGCAACCTGTCGAGGCCGGGAGACTATCGGGCGGCGATCATTGGCTCCATCGCCGCCCAGCAACAGTTGGGTTTTGAGACCGCCCAGCCGCTACCCAACTCTGTCGCTGAGGACATTGTCGGCAGACTCAAGGCCCAGCCGCAAGACCAGACCACAGAGCTGCGCAATGTGTTCGCCGCGCTACCGAATCAAGCCGCGCGCGAAGCGGTGCTCAGCCACCTGTTTCAGACCAGCGCGTCCCAAACAGATAACAGCATCGCGGATAGGTCGGTCCGGGCAGCTGTAGTCGACCCGATGATGCTGCTCGATTTAGCCAACACTGTCGAGCCAGGACGATCGGTATCAAACGCGGAACTCACCAACTACTTACCGACGAATCAAGAGTGGCTCGGGAGATTGATAGCCGGCGACAGTGAGCGGGGGAGCCTGTGGCGTCGTCTCGCACAAAAACTCGTGGGCTCCGATGGGCTTGGCGAAGACAGCATCTCGGTGGCCGACTTCACGCCGTTGGGGACGTCATTTGCACTGGAGAAGGCTGGAAATGCAGCGCTGGAAGGCAACTACGAAGAAACACTGCTCAATGCCGCGGGCGCAATTCCTGGCGATAGGTTGGCGGCCGTGGCCCTGGAACGCGCCGCGGCGAAGATTGCCAAGCCCTGGGTAGAGAAACTCTCAATATTTTCGAGGCGGCCGACTGACCTAGTCGAAGGCGGCGAGGCACTTGTTCGTGGGGTCGATGCCGAAACCCTTAGGCACCAGCAAGCGCTTGCGCGCTCGGTCTCGCCACCAATGCCACGCCGGAAGACACCACCCGGCGAAATATCCGACAGTGCAGTTGAAACCGCGCTATTAGCTGCGATGCTTGCCAGGGATACGTCCAAAGTTAAACATGCCGGGGCGAAGGTTGGGTGGGCTCCATCCAACGACTATCGAAAAGTCTTTTTCGATGCGAATCCTAGTCTCAACAAAAGCGACTATAGAGTGCATCATGGCGTCGAGCAGGGAGTTTTTAAAAGGTATCCCGGGCTTTTTACAGAGAAAGAGCTGCATTCAATCGAGAATCTTCGTGGAATCCGGAACGAGTTCGACATAATTTTGCACCTGAAGGTAATTCGGAGCGAGTGGGAATATTTCTATAAGAAAAACCCTCATGCCACCCGTCAGAAGGTCCTTGACTATGTTACCGAAATCGACAAGAAGTATGGACATTTGTTCTATCCGCCAATAGGTGAATGATGAGATACTTTGACATTCTGCCCGATGTGGCCGGCGGATTGGGTGACGGCACTGTCATGGATACCAGCGTCCACCCTCCTATCGTGAGCAAGCTTGTGTACCAGATGGAGGGATGGATCGGTGATGTTCTTATAACAAGCTTTCCATGTTTCCTCGTGACGGAAGAGGCCGCGCACGCGTTGTCAGAAATCGGCTTCACCGGAGCGACATTCGCCCCTGTTGAAGTCACAACGTCCGAAGATTTCCGCGAACTTCAGCCCGAGGTAGAGCTTCCATCTTTCGTGTGGCTGAAGGTGAGTGGGAAAGCGGGTCACGATGACTTCGGCATAGCCAAGAACCTTAACCTCGTCTTATCGGAGCGAGTCTTCGAGGTGTTTGATGAACGAGGTCTCCCTTCCGCTACCATCAAGCCGTTCGACGGCTGACGGCCGAAGGGGCAGGGATGGTCTCGGCAATAAAGCAATGGGTAGTCACGGCACGCCGGAAGTTACCTGGATGGGCACGGCCATCCACTCAACCAATCGACAGTTCAATGATGCAATATTTCTACAGAAAACCCGATGTTGCCGGCGGCTTCGGCAAAGGAACTGTCCTTGATACGAGTGTCCACCCACCTGTCGTAAGCAAGCTTATTTACCAAATGGAGGGATGGTTCGGTGACGTGCTCATCACAACATTTCCTTGCTTTCTTGTGACCGAGGAGGCCAAGCGCGCTTTGTTGGAAGTTGGCTTCTCCGGTGCAACGTTCGCCCATGTTGAGGTCACGACGTCCGAGGATTTTCGTGAACTGCAGCCCGAGGTGGAACTTCCAGCTTTCGTCTGGCTGAAGATTAATGGACAAGCAGGCCGCGATGATTTCGGCATCGCTCGGGACCTACGCCTTGTTGTCTCGGAGCGCGTGCTGGATTTGCTCGAGCAGTTGGGAACCCCCTCTGCTGTTATTGAGCCTTTCGACGTCAAGCAAGGATAGTGAAGACAGGCGTTGGTTCCGCTCGCAGCGACGATCTTTCGTCGGTAGACGTTTTGGGTTCAGGTCCTTGCCCAAGGATCCGGACACAGGCTGGAATATGGATGTGTCTCATGAGATACCACCAGGCGACGGTGGGGCAGATCATGTATCAACATACTACCCCGTACCCGGCAGCCGGCTCGACCGGATCAGCGCTGGCGCGATCACCAGTGAGTATGCCACTCCGGCGATGGCAACCAGGCCGGGGGTTGGTGCCGCCATCGGGACAGCGGTCTGATTGTGGCCACGATGCTGGCTTATGGCCTGCTAACCGCAGAGCGGTACCAGTCGGTGGTGCCTTCTGGATCGCCTCCCATCCCAGATGAAGGATTGACCTGTTGCGCACAGACTCTTTTCCGACCATGGCAAGGATCGTTTTTCTGCTCACCTTGGCCGGCGTTCTCCTGCTCGCGCTTTCGCCGGTGCGGTTCCTGCAGGAGTTGGACATGGGCTTCACCTTCCAGCATGACAAGCTCAACCACGCAGCCGCCTTCGCCGTGTTGGCGGCGCTCGGAAGCCTCGGCTGGCCGGAACACAAGACGAGACTGGTCCTGCTCCTCGCTCTTACCGGCGCGGCGATCGAGCTGCTTCAAGGCGCGCAGCTGATCGCGCGCGATATGGATATCCTCGACTGGGTCGCCGACTGCGCCGGCATGGCCTGCGGGCTGGCGGCCATGGGCGGCACAAGAAGGCTGATTGGCGGATTGCTGTAGCCCTGGACCGCGTTGCCGCTCGCTGTCTGAAAAATGTAAATCACCGGCTGCGCCGGATAGCGCGGTGTCCGGCCGCGTAGCTTAGCTTTCCCACACCAGCACCGAACCCCTTCCAGCCTCGCTTATGCGGGGCTTTTTTATGGAGCAAGCCCTCATGTCCCGACCTGCAACTGCCGCCGTTCGTCTCCTGACCGGCGAACGCGAACCCGTGCGCCTCGCAACCACGGCCGACATCCTCCTGCACGGCCTGCAGGCCATCGACGGCGTGCCGGCCGAAATCGGCGACCGCGTGCTGGTCAAGGACCAGGCCGACCCGACGCAGAACGGCATCTACACCGCGAGCGAAGGCGAATGGTTCCGCGCCGCCGATGCCCGCACTACCCGCACCCTGCAGAAGGGCACGACGGTCCATACCCAGATCGGATCGGTCAATGCCGGCCGCGTGTTCGAGTTCACGGCCGACGAGCCGGCCGTCGGCACCGATGCCATCACCGTCGCCGCATCCGTTCCGCCCGACATCGCCGACGTGGTCGATGAGGTCGAAGCGCTGCGCGATGAAACCCAGGCGCTGAAGGATGCTGCCGAAGCCAGCGCCGGCCAGGCAGCCGCCAGTGCCGCCGCTTCCGCCGCGAATGCCGGCCAAACCGCCGCCGACCGGGCTGCGACCAATTCCGATGCCGTAGCCGCCGCGGCCGCCGTCATCAGCGCCCAGGCCGCACGCGACGCTTCGCTCTACGGCAAGGGCATTTTCCCGACGACGGCGGCGGCAATCGGCTTCGGCGTCGCCGGCAACGGTGCGATCACGCCAGGCTCGGGCGGCGCCAATGGCACGTTCGACCTGGCGTTTACCGGCGGAACTGGCTCGGGCGCTGCCGGCCGCTTCGTCGTGGCGGGCGGGGCGCTGACGCAGATACTGATCACGGCGCCGGGCTCCTACACAGTGGCGCCGACGTTCAGTTTTGCGGCGTCGGCAGGGCTCGCCGGCGCCGCCGCAGCGGCGGTGCTGGGCAGGAATGTCGATGTCGGCGAGTATTTCTGGACCGAAGTTTCGACTGGTTCGTTGGGGTTGTACAATGTCGGGGCAGGGCCTGTGGCGGCCGACACGGGCGTTCGCGCGGCAACGGCTGCTCTCCTTTCGAGCGTCGATAGCCTAGCAATGATCGAAGGCCTTAGCGTTCCGACCGCCAGGCTAACTGAGGCGGCCGGATCAGTCAGCCCATCTGTATACCGATCCTACTCTTTTGTGTCGGGCGACACGATCGAGCACATTGCCATTGCCAAAGCTGGAGAGCGAAGCATTCTGCAGCTTATTCACGCGGGGGCTGGTGCGGCCTATACAGCCAACTTCAATCTTGAGGAGGGTATCGTCTCAAGCAGTTCTGGCGCGAACCTCGTCAGCGCTGCCATCATGGATATTGGCTCCGGCTGGTACGAGTGCAAGGCTGTCGTCCTGGCTGCGGCAAATATTACGAACAATGTGCAGGCACGCATGTCGGCTGCTGGCGTTTTTCCGTTCACCGGCGATGGAACCAGCGGTATGTACATTCGCAGTATCGTGCTGCGCAAGCAGGGCCTGCCGCCTAACCTGTTCCCGAGCAGCGACCCCGCCAACGCCGCCTTCACGAAGCAGAACGTGACGGTTACCACCACGGTCAGCCCTTATGAACCGGTGCTGATCTCCCTGCCTCCGCTTGTCGATGGCCTCGACGTGACCGTCAGAGGCCGAATGACGGCATCGAAGCTTGTCGAAATGGTCGGCTCTGGCAATCCTTCCGTTTATCAGGGCAGGTCCGTGGTCAATGGCGACAATATCGTCTGGAAAGTCACCGCCAAAAAGGCCGAACGCAATCGTCTCAATCTCTACTCCAACAACGCCGTCATCTTCGACTGCACCTTCAATCTCGACACCGGGACTGCGACCGGCACGGGCGCGAGCATCGTCGCTCTTGGCAACGGCTGGTACGAATGCACGGTCACGAAGACGGCAACGGCCACGGCCGCGACGAACTGGCAACAGCGTATTTTCCCGTCTGCTGGCGGTCACCCGTATGTCGGCGATGGTGTGTCTGGATTCTATGTCCAAAGGTCGGCTCTAAGCATCAATGGTGGGCCGAATGTCTTCTCGTCTTCGGAAAACCTCTCCAACTCGGCCTGGACCAAAAGCGCCGGCGTGACGGCAGTCGCCAATGGCGCTCTGTATCTTGGCCTACTGTCGGATCCGGCCAACATCGGCGGCGATCCATATGACGACGGCTCGGCCGCCCTGGTTGGTAAGAAATTGACGCTGATCGGCTCTAGTATTTCGGCCGGAGCCTACTACGTTCCCGTCCTCGCCGGTCTGACCGGTATGGTCCCTACCAATCTAGCAGTCAGTGGCTCGGCCTTGGGGCTGAGCACCACCGCCTATCCGAGCTACGGAATGTCCAATGCGATCACCAATATTCCGGTCGACGCGGAGTTGGTAATCCTGGAGCCGGGCCCGAACGCCTTTGGCGCGCAGGAGACGCCCCTGGGCGCTCTCGGCGACACGACCTACGCCACTCACTATGGTTCGCTGTGGGCGGCGTGCGCCGCCATCCGAGCGCGTGCGCCGAACGCCAAGATCGTCATGATTGGCACCTACAGCGGCGGCCCTGGACACGCGACGCACCGGATAGGTCGGGTGAATGGCCAGGGCAACACCATGGACCAGTTCTTCAACGCCGAGCGCGAAGTGGCGAAGCTGCTGTCCATACCGTTAATCGACGTAGGTGGTGAGAGTGGCATCGGCTACCTGACCTCGTTGCTTTACATGGGCGATGAGCTCCATCCGAATGCTGCGGGCAGTCTGCGTCACGGAACTTTCGACGCTGAGGAACTCCGTTGTCTGTCGCGCCGAGGCTTCTTCGGAGCCTAGACTGGAATGGTCCTGTGTGGCAGATGTTCGCGAATGCGCGTCTTCTCCACCGTTCTCACTCTTCGCCGCCGCTTTTGGTCGTGGATCGCCACGGGCGCCGCTAGGGAGAATGCCGTCATCGGGCCGCGCACGAAGTTCGGCGCCGGGGCAGAGATCTTTAATATCCACGGTGACCGGTCTCGCGTCTCAATCGGCGCGGACAGCCATTTGGATGGGCATTTGCAGGTCTTTGCCCACGAGGGTCGGATCAACATTGATGATTGGTTCTATCTTGGCCCAAGCTCGACGATTTGGTCGTCAGACCCGGTGGGGATCAAGATCGGAAAGCGGGTACACGTCTCATGGGGTGTGGCGATCCACGACACCAACTCGCATCCTATGGACCCGAAGAAGCGCTTCGCGCAGATGCAAGCCATCTTCAAGCGGGGCCATCCTAGAGTCGACCCTGGCATCCGCTCAGCTCCGATCGTGATTGGAGACGATGTCTGGATTGGGAACAGTGCCATGATCATGAAGGGTGTCACGATCGGCGATCGGGCGATTATCTCCGCCGGTTCCATAGTGCGAACCGACGTCCCTGCTGACGCCCTGGTGCGGCCTGACCGGGTCGTGAAATGATGCCTTTGGGTTAATGCTCATCACACGGTTAGCTCACAGTCACGAAGGGCATGTGCTTGATCCGCTCCCATTGCTCCTTCGCCGTGGTTCCTGACCAGCCGTTGCGAAGTGCACTCTCGCGGTACGCCTCCACAGGCTCTAGTCCGGGCAAGGCCACAGTCTGCGGCAAGAAGAACAGGTTGCCGCCAGCCGCCGAGACAGCGACGAGTTTGTAGCCGTGACTATTGCAGAGCTGCGTCAGAGCGGTGATCGAGGCGCCGTGATACCAACCGCTTTCGTGCTTTGCGGCCCTATCGAACGACGGATCGTATGGCACGGTGACGGGGTTGAGCCCGAAGCTGGCATTGTACTCCGCGACAATGACGGCCGGGCGCACTGGCAGCAAGGCTTGCAGAAACCAGTAGTCGTTTCCATCGACATCGACGGAAAGCACTCCAAGTTGCGGAAAATGCGTGGCGAGACTTTCGATGTTGTTGAGATCAATGAAGCTCTGGCGCACTTCAATCCGCTTTGGAAGCAGCGAGCGCGCCAACCGCACGGTCGTTGCGTCGCCGTCGACGAGCAGACCCCTGAATTCACTAAGCCCAATGCAGTTGTACTCCGTCGGATGGAAACCAAATTCCAAGAACGTTTTCGGGCTTTGGCCAACAATCTGCGACAGGATCACACTTTCGTCTGATTGCGGAGACCCGGCAAGGCGAGCCTTTGCGAGGTGAAAATAATATCGGAGGGGGCTTGAGCGAAGGAAAGCATGCATGCGCGATTGGACATTCATCAATGGATGACTCCTGATCGCCCGCCCGCGGACAATTATTTGCGACAAGCGGCGGCGGTTTGCAAGCTTGCAAACGCGCGTGTCCGCCTGTCTGGAGGCCATTTGAAAATCGCCGAAAAGTTCGTCAGAAGAATTGCTCTGCGAGGCCGCTCGGGATGCTGTGCGCACCAACAATGGCACAGCAGGCCGACCAGAAATCCTACAGCTGGGCAGTATTTCGGAATTGTCAGGGTTCATCGCCGACGCGGACCCACCGCGGGCAGAGCCGCTACCGTCTGCTGTCCTGCGGCTTCTGGTGCGGGTCCTGGGATTTCGACCACCAGACAAAATACAGCGAGCCCATCTTCATCACAGGCACGCGGCGGTCGCGTTCCCTGGCCCGCAACTCACGATAGGTCTTCATCTTCAGAGTGCCGCCCGGCAACCTGATACGCACTGCCATCGGTCCAACTCCCGTTGTGCAACGCAGCAATTTTCGTGCAATGCGGTAAGTAGAGACCTTCCGTTGCGGAAGAGTCAACAGCAGGGTCATCAACTTATTTTGCGAGCTGGCCGGCGGAGGTCGGGGCGGGCTTTCCCAGGCGCATGGCAGCCGAAAAAATTCATGCGTCACCCTGGCGACTGATCGTCAATCAGGCGCTGGCGGTTCGACCACCAGGTGAAATAGATCCGGCCGATCTTGACGACGGGTATGCGGCGGGCGCGTTCGCGGTCGCGCAATTCGCGGTACACCTTCACCTTCAGTGTGCCGCCAGGCATCCTGATACGCACCGCCATCGATTCCGCCACCCCATTGTGCAATGCAGCATCAGAGACCTTCCGCTGCGGAAGAGTCAATGCCTGCCCGCTGACTATTTCTGGGACTAGTCGAGCGGTCTTGAGGTTTGGGCGCGCGCGGCCGTTCCCGATCCCGCACGGAGGCGTCATTGCTCAGTCGGCATCGTCTGGTGCGCGGGCTATTTCCTCGGCGAGGATTTTCTGGGCGAGGATGGGCGATCGGACACGCCGCTCGGCCACCAGATGACGAAGTAATTGCCGACCTGCCAAACCGGCACCTCGCGATTCTGCTCGCGGCGCCGCAGCTCGTCCCTTTTCTTGATCTTCAAAGTCCCGCCTGGAAGCCTGATTCTTATCGTCACGTGTCCTCCCGTACCCGCTACAGGTACGAACGATAGACGGGAACAGTTTCATCCCGGCTAAGCAATTTCATCCAGGTCGAGCAATTTCGGGCGCGGTAGACGCAGGAACCGGGACCTGAGCGAGATCGCCGGAACTGGCTTCATTTGAAGAAATCCGCAATGCCGTTGATGGCCAGCACCGCATAGACGATCGGTCCGGCGATAAACGCACAATAGAGGCAGAGGATCGCCGCCAGCACCAGCAGCAGCGGCTTGTCGCGACCGACGGCGCGGAGCTCGGACTTCACCGACCAGCGCGCCGCAGCGGTTTGTTCATCATCAGACATGTGCACCATCCCGCGGCCATTTCACACGGCAGGTGGAAAACATCAACCTTCCTTGCCACGGCAACATCGGCACGGGCTGCCGCCCAATTCTGCTTTGCCGCCAGGCATCTGCTTTTTCAACCTCAAAACCTTGCCCGCGAGGGCGGAAAGGACTGCCCATGGACATGACGTTCAGGGGCGCCGCGAGGCGCCTCGATGATATAGACTTGCCGAAACTCGGCGCCCGGATCGGCGTCGGCGAGGACGAGATGCACGCGTTCCTCGATGTTGAAACCAGCGGGCACGGCTTCGACGCCGTTGGCCGGCCGGTCATCCTGTTCGAACCGCACGTCTTCTACCGCAACCTGTCGGGTGCCAAGCGGGCACAAGCGGTAGCCGCCGGCCTCGCTTATCCGAAGTGGGGCGAGAAGCCCTATCCCAGGGATAGCTACCCACGGCTCAGGGCAGCTTGTGCGATCGACGAAAGCGCGGCGCTCAAATCCGCCTCATGGGGCTTGGGCCAGGTTCTCGGCGAGAACTTCAAGGCCGCGGGCTTTCTTACCGTGCAGGCGATGGCCGAGGCAATGATGGCGGACGAGGCGCTGCAGCTCGGCGCGGCAATCGATTTCATCGTCGCGAACCGGCTCGACGACAATCTGCGCAATCATGACTGGGCTGCTTTTGCCAAGGGCTACAACGGCGCCGGCTATCGCAAAAACTCCTACGATACCAGGCTTGCCGAGGCCTATCGCAAATGGTCGCGCATCAAGGACACGCCCTGGCCGTCTGCCGGTCCGGTGTCATCCGCGGTTGTCCCTGCAGCCCCGCCAGAGCCCGCGAAGCCAATTGCCGTTCCACAACCGACCGCGGCGTCCTCTGCACCTCCCGTGCCTGCCGCCAGGCCCGGCCTCTGGGCAGCGCTGATCGCCGCCATCCTCAAACTATCAGCCATCCTCAAACTGTCTGGAAGGAAATGACATGTGGACCCGGATCAACAGCTTCTTCCGCGACAGCGAGACAATATTCTGGGCGCGGCTTCAGGCGGCCATCGGCGTCATCGCGACCATCGTTACCTATGTCGACCCGCAGGTGCTTTCGCCGATCATTCCGGGTGAATGGTTCCCCTGGTTTCTTGTCATCAACGGCATTTTGACCGAGTTCCTGCGCCGCCGCCGCGCGGAGGATTTGTGATGGCCGCGCTCCTCGCCATTCTCAGCGCCATCATCGGCAACAAGGTCGTCATGACGGTATTGGCCGCCGTGGCCGGCGGCATCGGCCTTTATGTTGCCGGCGGCATCAACCGGGCGAAGAAGGAGGCGGTCAAACAGGCCGAGGCAAAAGTCGCGGCCGCCGAGGACCGCCTCGAAATGAACCGCGAGGCCGCCGCCGAAGGGCGCAAGGCCGCCGGCATGACCGATGCGGCAGCAAGAGCGGAGGCTGAGAAATGGGCAAGGCGCTGATCCTCTGCGTGGTGCTCGCCGGCTGCACGACAACCGCACCGGCCGGCGATCCGCGCCAGGTCTGGTGCGACCACAACCAGCCGCGCCGGCCATCGGCGGCCGTCGTTGCCGCCATGAGCCGGCCCGAGCTCGACGAGATGAACGCCTTCAACGGGCAGGGTGCCAGATGGTGCGGGTGGACGCAATGATGCACGAATTACTCGACGTCCTGGGCATCAAGGCGCCGGTGTTGGTCGCCGGCCTGTCCGGCGGCATTTTGCGGGCCTTGTCGCGCCACCCCTACAAGGTCCGCGAAATGGTGGCCTCGCCGATCTGCGGCGCGCTGGCGGCGGCCTATCTGACGCTGCCGGTCGTGCATTATTTCCGCGCCGCCGGCCTGCCCATTCCTTCTCCGGACGACGACACCACGACGCTGGCCGCCGCGTTCCTCATCGGCGTCTCGGCGATGTGGATCTCGGACGTCGTCTTCGAGGTTATCGTGCGCCGGTTCGGGCCGGTGAAGGAGGAGTAAGCCGCCCAAGCCCGACGAAATAGTGACGTTCAGTTGGAGCCCACCGCACCGAAAGGTGCGGCGGGCTTTTTGCATTTTCCCTCGCATTCTGTACGATCTTTCTTTCGCGACAGGGCGGCTCGATCCGGCGCTGCCCGACCAAGATGCGCGTTAGGCATGGGAGATGGTGTCATGCTTGCCAAGGTCCTGACACAAGCGGCAGTCCTGACAGCCGGGGCGCTTCTGTTTGCCGCGACGGCCCACGCCCGGCCGGACAGCCGCGCGATGACGTGCGAACAGACACAGCTTCTGATCCAGAGGCATCGCTCGGTGGTGCTGACCACCGGCCAGAACACCTACGACCGATACGTCCGCCAATTCGGCAATGAATGCGACTGGCCGCAGGTGCCGCGCGCCGCTTATATCAAGACGCGTGACGGTCAATGTCCGGTCTATCGCTGCCAGGATCCGGTCTTCGACCTCCCGGACTGAAAGCAAGGGTTTTTCATCCGACCGCCGATGCAGAATGCGGAAGGCGGTGGCTCATTCCTCGTCGAAAGCACCACCTTCCCGTTGGAGATCGCGCGAAATGACGCGTTCATCGGTGTCGTCCGGCAAGGCCTCGTCGCTTTCCTGGTAAGCGTTATCGTCGTCCTCCTCCGGCAATTCGCCGCTTTTCTCGACGTCATAGCGAATATCGCCGTTTTGCGGCACGCCGTCAGGGAGGATTCTCCCGCTCCGGATGGCGTCCCAGTCCTGCTGCTGGATCGTCGGGCTCTCCGTCTCGTCGTCGGTTCGTTCTTTCCTGCGCGGTTCCATCGCCGGTTCTCCATAATGTCAGCGGCCCTGAATTGGCTCAGTGGTTGAACTCATAAGTCTGGCGGCCGGTTCCGTGCCGCTGCGGTCCGGGCGCATTGCCGCACGACGGAACCAATCGCGCCTGCCCGCCTTCACATTCAGAAGATACTGGCGCGAAAGGAGCTCGATATGAGACCGCTCATTTTCTTGCCGTATATGCTAGGTGCGCTGCTGCTGGCGGTGCCGGCGGCCGCGCAGCCGGGCGAACAGGCGCAATCCGACCGCTGCAAAGTCGAGCTGCCCGACCAGAACAGCGAGCAGCAGAAGCCGGCCGGCAACAATTTGTCCGATACGCTCGAGCCATGCGGTGGGGTCCTGAAGCCCCCGCCAACGGGCGATCAGGGCATGGCGGCGCCACCGCCGGACGAGGGCAGGACCCCGGTGATCAAGCCCGGCGAGGTGCCGCCACAGCCGCCAAAGCAGTAGCAGCGACGAGCGGCAACTTCGCGCCGCTTGCGCCGGCAGGTTTGTTGCACTCGCTTAGGAACATTAGCTTGTCCTAAATGTTATTTCAGACGCAGTAGATATCACCCCCCTCCGGTATCGCTGCTGATCGGGAAACCGATCGGCCCGCGTCTTGCGACGCGGGCCACCGCAGTTCATTCGCAGTCCATTCGCCGCATCGCGCGGGCACTTCACCGCTGTTCGATTAGCCGCCACTTACGGAACAACAAGGTGGCGTGGGCGTTTGCCTAGAGGGTTCGCCGCTTCGACCGGAATGCCGCGTCGCAATTGTAAGGGCGAGGCCCGTAACAACAGGAGTAGACGATGAAAATCCACCTTGTTCCTGCTGCGGCGGGATTGGCGTTGCTTGCCGGCGTCGGCGTGGCCACCGCGGACCAGGTGATTGTCACGCCCGAACAGCAGACGGTCATCCGCGAATACGTCCACAAGCACCCGCTTGCGTCGATCAGTCTTCTGGGGGTGGAGCTCAATATCGGTTCCACGTTGCCCGATACGGTCGAGCTGCAACCGATCGATGTTCCAGACGTGCGGTACAGATACGTCGTCGTCGGCAATCGCACCGTGCTCGTCGACCCAGGCACCCGCAAGATCGTGCAGGTCATCGAGTGATCGGCGTTGCCAAACCGCGAACCGGGTTTGGAAAGGTCACGGTCTAATAACCAAATCAGAGCTTCATCCCGAGCGATCGGGATGGAGCCGCTGTCGTCTCGAAACAAGGAAAGGAGCCATTCCCATGCTGCCGCATGTCGAGCCGGTCAACGTGGCCGCCGCCGTCGACAAACTGCTTGCTGAACGAGGCGATGGCCTACTGTCGATGAAGGCGGCGATCGCACTGTTGCGCAAACGCACCGGAACCGAGCGCTCGGACGCCGACCTTGAAGGGCTGATCATCAAGAAGGCGGCGCTCCTTGGCGTCGCTGTCCTGTGTGACAGAGAGGTTCAATGACGGTGTTGCCTACGCCTCAAGACGCGGGTCGAAATTTCAGCTAGAACAGCGTTGCTTACGCATGAACCGAGCCGACGGAGGCAACAGTGACGGACAGGCAGGAACGGATTCGCCAGCGAGCACACGCGATCTGGGAACAGGCAGGCAGGCCCGACGGGGCGCATCAGCAGCATTGGGATCAGGCTACCACAGAAATCGACACGGAAATCGCCGCGAAAGAGAAGACCGCCAGCCGGCCGAAGCCGACACCACGTCAGCCTAAGACGGCGCCCGCCACCAAGGACGGAAGCAAACCCAAGGCGCGACCACGCAAAGCGTGAACTCGAGCGGATTTAGGCAGACTTGGATTGAACGCGTCCAAACGGCAGAATTCAGATCCATCATTGGCTACGTTCATGGTATAGGCCCGGCCGCCTTGTCCGGATCGGTCCGGTCACGGCGGAACTGCCCTGCCCAAGGCAATGGCAACAGCCATTCCTCGTGCCTGCCAGCGCAGAGCTCATATTCAGGCGCGAGATTCGTCGGCGCCAAGCCCGCCATCCCAATGGCGGGCTACTTACCGCCTTGCACGTGGCGGCAGCAGGGCGGGGCTCACACGAGCACGCGCCTCAGTGTGTTTGACGGCCAGGATCCGGCGAAGCGGACGCTCCGTCTTCCAAGGCGTCCCAGCCCACGGCGGGGCTGCTTTGCATCAGCTGAGGGCACGCAAACTCCGCCAGATCGGTTTCCGCGAAGCCGTCGAACTCGATAGCCGCGCCGTAGAGCTGGGCTGCTTGCATGACGAGCCATTCGATGTCTTCGCGCGCAACATTCTCGGCGAGGTTCTGCAGTCGCGCGGCTTCGGCGACAGCAGTCAGATTGATGGCAATCCCGGACCGCAATGTAGCCCGAACTCGGGAACTGACGTCTTCGTGCAGGCGAACCGAAAATCCGTAGCGCATGGAAAACCTTCCCTTCAGGAGCGGTTTGTCCCTCGCTTTCACCATGCGCCCAGAGTCGGCGATTGACAAGCGAAAATCTTGAAAAATCATTTAGTATCAAATAGTTAGTGTATTTTGTCGATTGTGCGGTTGATGCTTGATCCGCTTCATTGGATTTCTGCACGGATCACGCATCTGGAGATCTTGACGTACTCTGCCAACATACCTAACTCTACGAAGAATTAGGAACATGCTAACTCAGCTAGTTTTAGCCTGGTATGACTGGAGGCCGAGATGTCCGAACTGGAACGCCCGGAACGATTGCAGATCATGCTGACCGCCGATGAACTGGCGGCGTTGGAGAACTGGCGCTTCGACAAGCGCATGCCGAGCCGGTCGGCCGCGGTACGGGAACTTTTGAGGCGAGGCCTCACAGCCGATGGTTTCCTGACGGCGGCGCATGGGACCAAGTCGCGCGACTTCGGCATCCTGCCGCATTCTGCAGATGGCGACGGGGCAGTCGACGGGGTGCCCCAGAAGGAATAGCGTCGTTTCCGCGGCGATCGCCCGCTCTGCGACCGTGCTTCGCGACTCTCTTGCTTCGCGATGAGCTGTGAACGTCTGGTCCGCTGATCGCCGCGAAGTAGAAGAGATCCAAAGCTCTGTCTTGCCAGACGCTCCGCAATCAGGGAGTGCTCGATCGGCATGGTGTGGGCTCGGGAATTTGCCGATGACGCTGGAATTGACGGCCGGCGACCAGTCGATGCTGCATGGCGAGCAAGGCTCGGCAGCGGCTGCCGCCATGAAGATCCTGGTCGCTTTCGCGAAGGCGGTCGGCGCGCGCAAATTGCTGGACATTGCCGGTGCCCATATCGACGGCTGCCTTTATCACGGCCAGGCCAGCCTCGATTTCGTCGAAATGCTGATCGAGGGCGGCGGCCGCGTTCGGGTGCCGACGACGCTGAACGTCGGTTCGTTCGACCTCATCCATCCCGGATTGGTGAAGATGCCGGTGTCGCAAGAAACGCCGGCGCGACGCCTGATGAAGGCGCATCTGGAACTCGGCTGCCAGGCGACCTTCACCTGCGCACCCTATCAGACCCGGTTCCGGCCAAGGTTCGGCGAGCAGATCGCCTGGGGTGAGTCCAACGCCATCGTCTTTGCCAATTCGGTGATCGGGGCGCGGACCAACCGCTATGGCGATTTTATCGATTTGTGCTGCGCAATGACCGGGCGCGCGCCGGCATGGGGGCTGCATCTGAGTGAAAATCGACGAGGCCAGGTCCTGTTCGAGCTGACTGACGCTGCTTTCGAGCCAAGCGACGCTCTGTTTGTCGGCGTCGGGCTGATCATCGGGCAAAGGGCTCGCGACCGCATCCCTGTCATATCGGGCCTGCCGCAGCCGCGCGACGAGGACCAATTGAAGGCGCTGGGGGCGGCGGCGGCAACGACGGGTGCCGTGGCGCTGTTTCATGCCGTCGGCATCACGCCGGAGGCGAAGACGCCGGATGAGGCGTTGCACGGCCTGGCGCCGGAGGAAAAAATCCGGATCTCTCGCGCTGACATCCACCATGCGCTGGCCAGGCTGTCGAGCGTCCCCGACGGCGTGCAGCTTGCAGCCGTGTCGTTAGGCACGCCGCATTTCTCCCATGAAGAGTGGATGCGCCTGTTGCCGCTGCTGCGCGAAGTCGGTCCAGGCAAGGGTGTCCCAATCTATGTCAACACAGGGCGCGCGACGCTGACGCGGCTGCAGGACGAAGGCGCACTGGCCGGCATGGAAGCCTTCGGCCTCGTTCCGGTCACCGACACCTGCACCTATGTCACGTCGATCCTCGAGCGTCTCGATGGCGTGGTGATGACCAATTCGGGCAAATGGGCGCATTACGCACCTGGCAATATCGGTGTCTCGGTGGCCTTCGGTGACATGGAAGACTGCGTCCGCTCGGCTGCGGCCGGCCGCGTCGTGCGAGGCGCGCCATGAAGACGCCGGCCAGAACCGGTACATTCCACCTTTCCGGCTCGGCACAAGGCCCAGCGCTGGTGCTTTCGCAGGCGCTCAGCTTCTGGGGCGGGATCGACGTCGAAACGGGCGACATCATCGACCATTCGCATCCGGACCTGGGCGGCAATATCGCCGGCAAGATCCTGGTGATGCCGAGCGGGCGAGGGTCGTCGTCCTCGTCTTCGGTTCTAGCCGAAGCGATCCGCAGAGGCACGGCGCCGGCCGGCATTATCCTGGAGCGGCCGGACCCGATCCTTGCCGTCGGCGCCATCGTTGCCGAATTCCTCTACGAAATCAGCATGCCGCTGGTTGTCTGCGACATGTCAGGCATTGTCTCCGGCGACCGGATCGCAATCGGTCTGGGCGAAGATGCGCAAGCGATGGTGAGCAAGCTCTAGCCGGCCATCAGTCCCGCCGCGCCCCGCCGCCAGTAGGCTGCCGCCAGTGTTTCGTTGCGGCCGAGCGCCAGCGTGCCGCGCCAGTGTTCGCGCACCGTCGTGGCGGCTGCCGCTTCGGCCGCGAACCAGCCGAATGCCGAACCGGTCGGCCATGCGAGCAACCTTACCCACAGGAGCGAAATGGCATGGTCGGCAGTGATAGCGGGCGCGGGCACATGCGCTGGTTTCGATCGGGCAGCATGACGGTTATGCTGCCGATGGCGTGTCTGTCCTTGCGCCGTCTTGCGGGTTCAAGGCACTGGCCGCCGAGACGGTCGTCGCCGGCGGCGGAGACGAAGGCGCTGTTCGTATTGGGCGGCGCATCTATGATCGGCTTCGGCCCTTCTTTCAGATCTCCGGGATGCTTTCCCTGAAGATCACTTGCAGCCGTGGCTGGTGCAGTTCGTAAGGCAAGCCCCTGACCGCATGGGTCAAGGTGTTGAGCGCTTCGCGGGCTTCGACGCGCGGGTTCTGGTCGATGACCGCGTCGAGCGTGCCGTCGAGCAAGAGCTCCTTGGTGCCCTCCGTTACCTCATGGCCGAGAAAGACCGTTGACAGTGCACGCCCGCGTTCCCTTAGCGCGCGGGCGATGCCGGTGTTGCCGGCGCCGACATTGTAGATGGCGGCCAGGTCCGGGTGCCGGTCCAGCAGGGCGGAGGCCTCCGAATAGGCCTTCTCCCGGTCGTCGAGCATCTCGCGCATCTCGACGATCTGCAGATTGGGCGATTCTTCCGCCAGTATGTGGCGGAAGCCCATCTCGCGCTCCTCGTGGCCGCGGTAGGAGAGCGAACCGGCGAACAGCGCGACCTTGCCCGGACGCCCGGCACCCATGAAGCGGTTGAGAAGGTAGCCGGCGAGCCGGCCGGCGGCGCGGTTGTCGATGCCGATATAGGCAACCCGCGGCACATGCAGGATGTCGGAAGCGATGGTGACGACCCTGACGCCGCTGGCCGAAAGCGAGCGGATCGCCTCGCGGACCGTCGGATGGTCGAGCGCGATCACACCGACGCCTTGCGTCTGCCCGTGCAGTTCCTGCAGCAGACGCGCAAGCCGGTCCGGATTGAAGCCTTCGATGGTAGCGACGCGGACGTCGAGGTCCGGCCGCGCCTGCGCCTGCGCCTCGATCTGGCGGTGCAGCATCTTGATGAAGGAATTGGTGCCGGCGGGCAGGGCGAAATCCAGCCGTATGACCTCGCCAGTAACCGCGTTGCGCTGGTTCGGATTGTTCGAATTTTCAGCGATATAGCCAAGCCGCTGTGCCGTTTCGAGCACGACCTCGCGGGTGCGCGCCCGAACCCCGGCGCGGTTGTTGAGCACACGGTCGACCGTGGCGGCCGAAACGCCGGCCTCCCGGGCTATGTCTGTCAGGGTGGACCGCACTGTCGATCACCTCATTCCAAAACGCGCCAGGGGCGCATCGAGATCACGCATTTCATGGGTCCACCGTCGGAGAGCGGCTTCATCGCCGTCCGCGATTCTGATGGGAAATGATGTAACCGGCCTTGGCCGATGCGCAAGCCGCCGCGCTACACCAAAATGCCCAAGCAGACCAAAGCGGGGAGGTGGGCAGCCGGGCTCCCTCAAATTCAAGCACCGGCTTCAGTATGAGAGCCTTTACAAACGCCATTCTTCCCCTCCCATGAGATGTTATGAGGTGTATTGATTATTTATGATGTTGACAGCCTTCGTATAGTGCCGTCAATATCCATCATAAGGGCCGTGGAGGAACAAGGCCCTGAGGGAGGAGTTCCAATGTCGAATTTGATCCGCGTGTCGCGGCGCCGTTTGCTGGCGTCCGGTGGAAAGGCGGCAGTCCTTGTTGCCGCCGCAGGTATTGCACCGAAATTCATTCGCCCAAGCCGTGCCTATGCGGCCGATGCCCTGGCGCCCGGCATGATCGGTGGCCCGACGGGCTTCGACGGCTCGGAGCGCTACCAGTATGGCGCCGACACGCCCGAGGGCCGCGCCATCGAGGCGGCCAAGGCGATGAAGGGCGCCGGCAAGGCGCCGGCCAAGATCGTGCTTGGCCTGTCCGACGGCTCGATCGGCCAGCTAACCCAACCGTTTCCGGCCGGCGCGCCGTCGATCAAGGATCTCTGGGAGAAGGAAACCGGCATTCCGTTGGAAATCGTCGGTGTGCCGAACGGCCAGGAATTCACCAAGACGATGCAGGACATCTCCACCAAGGGTGGGGCGTATGACATCTACGCGGTCGAATGGAACCGCCTTGGCGACCTCGCCGAAACCGGGGGCATCCTCAAGCTCGATGACTTCGTCGCGCAGTACAAGCCGGAATGGGACGATCCCGAGCGTGGCTACGTCAATGGCGCCAAGGGCGTGTCGCTACTCAACCAGTACCGCGGCTCGACCTATGGCGTGTCGCTGGATGGCGACTTCCAGACCTGGGTCTACCGCACCGATCTGTTCGGCGACGCAAACGAGAAGAAGGCCTTCTCCGACAAAAACGGCTATGAACTGGCGGCGCCGAAGACGTGGAAGCAGCATGACGAGATCGCGGCCTTCTTCCAGCGCCCGGACAAGGGCCTGTTCGGCTCGACCGATCTGCGCAACCAGGGCTGGGGCTACACCAACTGGTATCAGCGTTATGTCTCAATGGCTTCGCCCAATCAGTTCTTGTTCGACGATGCCGGCAAGCCGCTGATCAATTCGGAGCAAGGTATCGCGGCGACCAGCGAGTACATTGCGTCGCTGTCGCATCATTCGCCGGATGCGATCTCCTGGGGCTGGCCGGAGCAGTACGGCAATTTCGCCAAGGGCGGCGCGGCCATGACCTGTGCCTTCTCCAATCTGCCGAAATTCCTCGACAATGCCGGCAACAAGGATTCAGCTGTCACCGGCAAGATCGGCTCGATGCTGCCGCCCGGCCGCGAAATCGACGGCAAGCTGGTCAGCCGGTCGGTGCTGTGGCTCAATCTGTCGGCGTCGGTGTCCTCGCAAGCCAAGAATCCGGAGGCCTGCTACCTGTTCCTGCAGTGGCTGGGCTCAAGCCGCATCTACGCCTGGATGACTGCCAATCCGGGCGGCTACTTCGATCCGTTCCGACTATCGGATTTCTCGGATCCGCTGGTTCGCCAGACCTATCACGCCTACCACATGGACGTGGTGCGCGAGACGGTCGCCCGCACCGTGCCCACCATCAACTATCCCGGCGCCACCGCCTTCCACAACGCGCTGGACGAGAACCTCGTCGCCGCGCTGACCAAGGCCAAGACAGCCGAGCAGGCGATGGCCGACACCGAGGCCGAGTGGAAGAAGATTGCCCGCCGCACCGGCGAGGAGAAGCTTCTCGAAGCCATCAAGACCAACAAGGAGGCCTGGCCGACCGTCCTCGATCCAATCGCCTGATCCTTCCAGGATCCTACCAAGAAGGGGAGGAGCGGTCGCTCTTCCCCTCGGCAACGAAGGACCCAGCAAAGCCGCAAGATGAAGCGTTCAGTTCCTTTCGAGATATTCCGCTATGCCGCGATCCTTGCGGCGATGGCGGTGACGCTGGTGCCGATCCTGTGGATGGTGTCGATGGCGTTCAAGCCGATCGCCGAATGGTCGGCGACCGGCGCCGACCTGACCTGGTGGCCGAAGAACCCGACACTCAGCAATTTCCGCTTCGTCTTCGGTGAATCGACCAACAATCTGATCGTCGCGCTCGACCGCACAGCTTTGAAGCCGATCCTGTCGTCGCTGCTGTCGGCCACATTCGGTACGGCAATCGCCATGTCGGCGGGCACCGCGGCGGCCTACGGCCTGTCGCGCTTCGGCTCGGGCCAGAACCTGCCGCTGGCGCTGATCCAGCTTCGCCTGTTTCCGCCGATGGCGGTCATGACCCCGGTGATGATCATGTGGGCCTTCCTCAATTTCACCGACAGCTGGTGGGGGCTGTCGTTGATCTACGGCATCGTCACGCTGCCTTTCGCCTTCTGGCTGATGAAGACCTTCTTCGACGACATGCCGCGCGAGATCGAGGAAGCGGCGCTGGTCGAGGGCTGCTCGCGGTGGCGCGTCTTCACCCGCATCACGCTGCCGATGATGCGCGCGCCGCTGGCCAGTGCTGCGCTGTTCGTCTTCATCCTCAACTGGTCGGACTATCTGATTGCATTGCTTCTGACGACGCGCGAATGGGTGACGGTCCCCGTCTACATGGCCTCGCTGTCCTCATCGATGACCGGACAGCTCTACGGCGCCAAGGCAGCCCTCGGCCTGATAGCGGCAGTGCCGCCTGTCATCATGGGCATCGCCATCCAGCGCCATCTGGTGCGCGGACTGACCTTCGGGGCGCTCAAGCAATGAGCGCGGTGACTGCGACGATTTCGGAGGGCGACATGCAAGCCTCCAAAGCGGCGTCGGTGCTGCCGGACGAGGGCGCAAAGCTCGGCTTCCGGCTGACGCTGCCGGCGCAGATCCTGGTGCTGTTCATCGCCGTCTTCCCGCTCCTGATGCAGCTCTACATCAGCCTGACCGACTGGTCGCCGCTGTCGGGCACCGGCTGGTGGAACGCCTGGTCGATGTGGAACAGTTTCGCCAACTACACCGACCTTGCCGCCGATGCGCGCTTCTGGAGTGCGCTGAAGCGCACGGCCATCGTCATGATCGTCTGCGTGCCGGCGGAGTTCCTGCTCGGCTTGGCGCTCGCGACACTGTTTGCCGACGAGTTCCCCGGCAAGCGGATCTTCTACTCGATCCTCTTGATGCCGATGATGGTGGTGCCGGCGGTAGCCGGCTACATGTTCTTCATGCTGTTTCAGTCAGGCGGCCCGGTCAACGACATCCTGTCGGCGATCTCAGGCTTTCCCGTCACCATCGCCTGGCTGTCGGACCCGACGCTGGCGCTCATCGCCGTCATGGTCGCCGACATCTGGCAGTGGACGCCGCTGATGTTCCTGATCCTGCTTGCCGGCCTGGTCGGCGTGCCCGACGACCAGATCAAGGCGGCGACGCTGCTCGGCGCCAACCCGTGGCAGCGCTTCGTCACCATCGTGCTGCCGAAGATGAAGACGATCATCATCATCGCGCTGGCGATCAGGGTGATCGAGAACTTCAAGATATTCGACACGCTTTACATCATGACCGGCGGCGGTCCCGGCGTCGCTACCGAAACCATCTCAGTCTACATCTACAAGCTCACCACCCAGGACCTGATCTGGGGCTATGTGGCGGCAATCGCGCTGGCCATATTGATCGTGCTGTCCATCGCTGCGGTGTTTGCCATGAAACGCATGGCCCGGGTACGCGAGGTGGCGGCATGAGCACCATCCACCTGCAGAACCTGGTCAAGAAATTCGGCGACTTCACCGCGCTGAAGACGATGGACCTGGCCATTGCTGACGGCGAGTTCATGGCGCTGCTCGGGCCGTCCGGCTGCGGCAAGTCGACGACGATGAACATGATCGCCGGCATGGAAGGGCCGACCAGCGGCAAGATCCTGTTTGGCGAGCGCGACATGGCCGGCGTGCCGATGGGGCGGCGCGGCGTCGGCTTCGTCTTCCAGAACTATGCGATCTTCACTCATATGAGCGTGCGGCAGAACCTCGCCTACGGGCCGAAAATGCGCGGCGCACCAAAGGCCGAGATCGGCCGCCGTGTCGACGCCATTGCCGAGATGCTGCAACTGACGCCGCTGCTCGACCGCAAGGCGGACAGACTGTCGGTCAACATATTGCAGCGGGTGGCGATCGGCCGTTCGGCGATCATGGAGCCGGCGATCTTCCTGCTCGACGAGCCGCTTTCCAATGTCGACGCCGCCTTCCGGGCAGTGATGCGGACCGAACTGAAGCAGTTGCAGCGGCAGTTCCGGCAGACCATGGTCTACGTCACCCACGATCAGCTCGAAGCAATGACCATGGCCGACCGCATCGCGGTGATGGACCACGGCGTGCTGCAGCAGGTCGGCACGCCGCTCGAGGTCTACAACAACCCGGCCAATGTCTTCGTCGCCCGCTTCATCGGCGCGCCGGGCATGAACCTGCTCAAGGGCAGGCCGGCGGAAAGCGACCGAGGTCTGGTCATCGATCTCGGCCCGCTCGGCGTGACACCGCCGCTGCCGGTCGAGATCGCCGATGCCGTACCCAGGATGCGCGGCGAGGTGTTTTATGGCTTTCGACCGGAGCAGGTGACGCTGGCTGAAGGTGGCCGTGGCCTGTCCATGCCGGTGAGTTTCGTCGAGCGGATCGGCGCGCGCACCATCATCCACCTTGGCGACGGCGAGACTGCGGTGAAGGCGGTGTTCGACAATGATGTCGGGCTGGCGATCGGGCAGACAGCTGTCGTCGCGCCTGCGGCGGAGGCGGTGCGCGTCTTCGACGCCGCCTCCGGTCTTGCATTGAGAGCAGGTTGAGATGGCCGATATCGTTTTCCGTAATGTGACAAAACGCTATGGCGGCACGCTTGCCGTCGACGATGCGTCGTTCGCGGTGAACGACAACGAGTTCTTCTGCTTCTTCGGGCCGCCGCTGTCGGGCAAGTCGACGATACTCCGTCTGGTGCTCGGGCTGGAAACCCCGGACGCGGGCGAGATCCTGATCGGCGGAAAGCCGGTCAACACAGTGTCGCCGGCCGACCGCAACGTCGCCATGGTGTTCCAGAATTTGGCGCTGTTTCCGCATATGAGCGCGCGCGACAACATCCGCTTTCCGCTGGTCGAACGCCGGGTCGCCGAAGCCGAGATCGAAAAGCGCGTCGCCGATGTCGCGGCCAAGCTGCATATCGGCCATATCCTGCACAAGCCGCCGGCACAGCTTTCCGGAGGTGAGCGGCAGCGCGTGGCGATTGCCCGCGCGCTGGTGCGGGATCCCGCCGCCTATCTGATGGACGACCCGATTTCGGCGCTCGACGCCCGGCTGCGCGAGGAGACGCGGGTCGAGCTCAAGCGCATCCAGCGCGAGCTCGGCAAGACGCTGATCTATGTCACGCACGACCAGGAAGAAGCGATGTCGGTCGCCGACCGAATGGCCATTCTGGAGAACGGCAAGATCAGGCAGATCGGCGCGCCGGCCGAGATCTATGACCGGCCGGCCAGCACCTATGTGGCGCGGCTGCTCGGGTCGCCGATGATGAATATATTGAAGTCGGTGCACGGCGCGGAAGGCGTGGAGGCGGCGGAAGGCACGATCCGCGTCGCGGACAAGGCTGCGCCGGCCGATGCCGTCGAGATCGGGCTCAGGCCGGAAGACATCAAGGTCAGGTCTTGGTCGGGTGGAATGCCGGAGGGGGGCGCGGGCCGCCCGGCGCGAGTGTTCGAGGTCGAGCCGCTCGGCGGCTACACCGTTGTGACGCTCGCCGCCGGAAAGACGCGTCTGCGGGCGCTGTTACGCGGCCAGCCGGACATCAGGCCGGACGCGATGGTAGTGATATCCTGCGAGCCGGGCAGGGTGCATTATTTCGGACAGAGCGGGGGAGCCTTGGCACGATGACGGCGGCTGCAAGGAACGAGCTTCGGGAGGAACATATGGCAAGCCAAGAAATGGTGGGCAACGGCTTCGAGCCGGACGTTAAAGTCCGCACCAGGGAATACAGGATCGGCTGCGTCGGCGCCGGCATGATCATGGCCGAATGTCACCTTGCCGCCTACAAGGAAGCCGGTTTCCCGGTGGTGGCGATTGCCTCGCGGACCAAGGCCAGCGCCGAGAAAGTCGCCAAACGCTGGGATATCCCAACCGTCCACGACACGCCGGAACAGCTCATCGAGGACAAGAACGTCGAGATCATCGACCTTGCCTTTCCGCCGGACAAGCAGCCGGCACTGATCCGTCATGCTCTGAAGCAGGCACATATCAAGGCGATCCTGGCGCAGAAGCCATTGGCGCTGTCCCTTGAAGAGGCCGTCAAACTTCGCGACGAGGCGGCCAAGGCAGGCAAGATCCTCTCGGTCAACCAGAACATGCGTTACGACCAGTCGATGCGCGTCTTGAAGCAGATCATCGACAGCGGCGCGCTCGGCGACATCGTTTTCGCCCAGATCGACATGCATGCGATCCCGCACTGGCAGAGCTTCCTCGAGGACTATGACCGGCTGACGCTCGCCAATATGAGCGTCCACCATCTCGACGTATTGCGCTTCCTGTTCGGCGATCCCTTGGAGATCACCACCCTGACCCGCAAGGATCCGCGCACCCGCTTCGATCATTCGGACGGCATCACCGTGTCGACGATAAAGTTCCCGTCGGGCGTGCTCGCCGTATCGCTTGAGGATGTCTGGTCCGGTCCGCGCCAGGAGGGCTACAAGGACGACCAGCACATCAACTGGCGCGTCGACGGCACCAAGGGCGTCGCCAAGGGCACCATCGGCTGGCCGACAGGTTCTGCCTCGACGCTGACCTATGCCTCGACCGAGACCACCGGTGGTGAATGGGTGACGCCCAGCTGGGACACGATGTGGTTCCCGCATGCCTTCATCGGCGTCATGGAGCAGCTCCAGCACGCGGTCAAGACGGGCGAGCCGCCGGCGCTGTCCGTCGCCGACAACGTCAAGACCATGGCGCTGGTCGAAGCCGGCTACCGCTCCATCGACAAGGGCCGGACCGTCAAGCTTTCCGAAATCTCGATCAACTGAAACACCGGACGACTGAATCACTTACAGGGAGGACTTCACACCATGATGCAGGCAGGTATTTTCACGGGTTATTTCCCGTATGGCCTCAAGGAAACCGCGCAGAAGATCCGTGCGCTCGATTTCAACACCGTGCAGCTCGACCTGCATTTCAGGGATATCGACCTTTCCGCCGGACAGATCACCAAGGACAAGGCCAAGACTGTCCGCGATACGTTCCGCGACCACAATCTGCCGATCTGCTGTGTGTCGGGCTACACCAACATCATCCATCCGGACCTGGGCGAGCGCGAGCGGCGCGTCGGCTATTTGAAGGAGATCATCCGCAACGCACGCCATTTCGGCACCCCTTACGTGATCTCGGAAACCGGTACCTACAACACCGAGTCCGACTGGGTGCATCACCCGAAGAACAAGACCGAGGAAGGTTTTGAGGAATGCCGCAAGGTCATCGCCGACCTTGCCCAGACCGCCTATGACCACGGCGCAGTCTTCCTGCTCGAAACCTATGTCAACAATGTCGTCGGTTCGGTCGAAGAGACGGTGAGGATGTTCGCGCAGATCGACCACCCAGGCCTCGGCCTGCTGATGGACCCGACCAACTATTTCGAAACGCACAACATCGACAGGATGGACCAGATCCTGAACCAGGTGTTCGACACATTGACCGACAAGATCAAGATTGCCCACGCCAAGGACGTCAAGCGTTCCGGCGGCGACAAGTCGGAAAAGCACGCAGACATCGGCGACGAGGACGCGCTGGAGAGCCACACCTTCCGCGGCGTCGGCGAGATCGAGCTGCCGGCGCCCGGCCTCGGTTCGCTGAATTACGACCTCTATCTCAAGCGGCTGGCCGAAAAGCATCCGAACATCCCGGTCATCATCGAGCATCTTTCGGAAGACGACGTGCCCCGTGCCAAGAAATTCCTCGACGGAAAATTCCGCGCCAACGGACTGTGATGGCGCGGTTCGGCTACGAAACAAGGGAGGAAGAGAAATGTTGAAATTCGCGTTGAAAATCGCTGCCGCGGCGACGGTTCTCGCCGGTGTTGCGCTGGGTACGCCGGCGCTGGCGCAGGACGCCCAGAAGACGTTCTACCTGCTGTCGCATGGCGGCCCGTCGGATGCCTTCTGGATCGACTGGAATGCCGGCGCCACCAAGGCCTGCGACCAGCTCAAGGTGACCTGCAAGATCTCGTTCAGCGGCGGCGACATGGCGGCGCAGAAGGAAGCCTTCAACTCGGCACTCGCCGCCAAACCGGACGGCATCGCCACGACCTCGGCGCAGCCCGGCCTGTGGACCGAGGAGGTCAAGGCAGCCAAGGCGGCCGGCATCCCGATCGTGTTCTTCAATACCGACGATCCGGCAACCGGCCGGCAGGCCTATGTCGGCGCCGACCTTAAGGAAGCCGGTGTCATCTGGGCGAAATATCTGGTCGACCACAAGATGGTGAAGCAGGGCGACAAAGTGTTCCTGCCGGTCGAAGTGCCGGGCGCCAGCTACCAGCAGCTCGAGACCGAAGGCATTGCCAGCGTCTTCGATCCGCTCGGCATCAAATATGACGTGGTCGATTGCGGCACCGATCCGGCCGGCATCATCGCCAAGATGACCGACTACATGGTTGCCAACAATCCGCCGGCAATCATCGCGCTCGGCGATTCCGTCGCGGCCAGCGTCAAGCGGGTGTTCGACGGCGCCGGCGTGCCGGCCGGCAAGATTCCGGTCGTCGGCTGGGGCAATTCGAAGGAAACCGCCGAGTCAGTCAAGTCCGGCTTCATCAACGCGGCTGCCTGGCAGTTCCCATCGGCGCAGGGCTTCATGCCGGTGGCGCTGCTCGGTCTCGCCGCCGCGGGCGAACCGATCGGCTACGACATTCACACGTTCAGCCTCTACGACGCCTCGAGCGTCGAACCGATCCTGAAACTCTACAACAAATGATTGAAACTGACGCTCGCCGCGCAGGCGGCGAGCGTCACCCTGGCGTATGGTTCGAACTGTCATGACAATTGCCGCAGAAGAGGAAATGCCGCGTGCCAAACGCAGGTCGAGCCTGATGCGCTCGCCGCAGTTCTCTTCGCTCGTCATCCTGATCGTCCTGCTGGCGGTGTTCGCGATCGCCGACGCGAATTTCCTGTCGCCGCTCAACATCTCCAACATGATGGCGTTCCTGCCCGAGCTCGGCATCATCGCGCTCGGCATGACGCTGCTTCTGACGGCGGGCGAGTTCGACCTTTCGGTCGGTGCCGTGTTCGGGCTGGCGCCGGTCGTCGTCATGCTGCTGGTGCAGAACGGCGGGTTTGATATTGGCGTCGCGCTGTTGGCCGGCCTGCTGCTCTGCATAGCGATCGGTGCGATCAACGGCCTGATCGTCACCAAGATCGGGATCTCGTCCTTCCTGGTGACACTGTCGATGTTGCTCGTCGTGCGTGGGGCAGCGCTTTACATCACCCAAGGCTTTCCGCTGAAATCCTGGAACCAGCCAGGCTTCTTCGTGACGCTGCTGGCCGGCAGCTTCAATATCGGAACGTTCCGTTTCTATACCTCGCTTTGGTGGTTCATCGGCCTGTCGCTACTGGCGATCTATGTGCTGCACTACGCCAAGCTCGGCAACTGGATCAGCGCTATCGGCTCGAACCGTAACGCTGCCGTGGCGCGCGGCGTGCCGGCCGATGCGGTCAAGATCTGGCTGTTCATCCTGACCTCGGTGCTGGCCGGTCTCGCCGGCATGATCAGCGCCTTCCGCATCTCTGCCGCCTCGCCGGTGGCCGGCACCGGCTACGAGCTCGAAGTGATCGCCATGGTGGTGGTCGGCGGCACTGCGCTGACCGGTGGGCGCGGCACCATCCTAGGCACCATCGTCGGCGCGCTGATGCTGCGCAGCATCCGCAACGGCATCGTGCTGATCGGCGTGCCCGGGCTCGCCTATAACATCTTCGTCGGCGTCATCATCCTTGCCATGCTCATCCTGCACGCTTTGCTGCAGAAGAACGCCGCCAGGAGCTGATCATGGAAGTGCTTCGGCTGCAGAATTTGCAAAAATCCTTCGGCAGCGTCCGCGCCCTGAAGAGCGCCTCCTTCACGCTCAACGAGGGCGAAGTGGTGGCCTTGCTCGGCGACAACGGCGCCGGCAAATCGACATTAATCAAGGCGATCTCCGGGGTCTTTCCCGTCGATCGCGGCGACATCTATGTGCGCGGCCAGAAGGTCTCCATCCGCTCGACGCGCGACGCGATGGATCTCGGCATCGAGACCATCCACCAGGACACCTCGCTGGCTCCCGATCTCAGCATCGCGCGCAATCTTTTCCTTGGCCGCGAGCCGGTCAATCTCAAATGGCTTGGCGTGTTCGCGCCGCTCGATCTCGCTCGATTGCGCGATGCTGCGTCGGCTCTATTGAAGCGCGTCGGCATCTCGAAGAAACTCGACGCCGATGCGCTGGTTAGCACGCTGTCAGGCGGCGAGCGTCAGTCGATCGCCATCTCCCGCGCCATGCAGTTCGCCGCCAAGGTCATCATCCTCGACGAGCCGACCAACAATCTCGGCGTCGAGGAAACGCACGGCGTGCTGCGCTTCGTCAAGGAAGTGCGCGACGCCGGCCACTCGGTGCTTTTGATCACCCACAACATCCATCACGTCTTCCAGGTCGCCGACCGCATCATCGTTATGCGCCGCGGCGAGATCGTCGCCGAGCAGACGGTCGCCGGCACCGATCTGCTGACCGTGGAAAGCATCATCACCGGCGCCGACATGTCGGCCCTGCTCAAGGAGACGAGAGCGAAGTGAAGGACGGGAGCAAAGTGAAAGAACTGGCCGTCACATGGTAGAGCTTTACGGCAAGACGCTGTCGCGCCGGCAGGTCTCGGAACGCTCGGGCATGCTGTCGCAGTTCGCCGGCGTGCGGCTGATGACGCTTGGCGACGGCGTCGAGCGCGGCATCCGCATGCTCGAATTCCGCACCGGCTCCGGCCTGCGCTTCACCGCGCTGGTCGACCGGGCGCTCGATATCGCCGATTGCGATTTCAGGGGCCAGGCGATCGGCTGGCACTCGCCGAGCGGTTTTCGCCATCCCGGCCTGCACGAATATGAAGGCGAGGAGGGATTGGCGTGGGCGCGGTCGTTTTCCGGCCTTCTGCTGACCTGCGGCCTCGACCATATATTGTTCATGAACGAAGTACCGGCCGATACCTACAACTACCCGCCGAAGACAATGGTGCGCCATTCGCTGCACGGCCGCATCAGCACCATCCCGGCGCGGCTGACCGGCTATGGCGAGACCTGGGACGGCGACCGCTGCGTGTTGTGGGCCGAAGGCATCGTTCAGCAATCGACTGTATTCGGCGAGGATCTGCACCTGCTGCGGCGGATCGAGGCCGATGTCGGCGGCAACGAGATCCGGCTTTCGGACCGTGTCGTCAATCACGGTTTCAACCGTACGCCGCATATGTATTTCTACCACATCAATATCAGCCATCCGGTGCTCGACGAAGGATCGCGCTACCTGGCGCCGATCCGCGACGTCGTCTGGGCGGGCCATGCCGGCGAGCGCTATGAAGTGCAGAAGGTCGGCTACCGCACGGTGCCGGCGCCGCAACCGGGATTCAAGGAACAGGTCTGGCAGCACGAGCTCGGCGCCGACAGCGCCGGCGAAGTGCCGGTCGCGGTGGTCAACGACAGGCTCGGCCTCGGCTTGCAGGTGGTCACGCGCAAGGACCAGTTGCCTTGCGCCTATCAATGGCAGAATTTCCAGGCCGGGCAGTACGCGCTTGGCATCGAGCCCTCGACGCATCATGTGCTGGGAAATCTGGCCGCGCGCGAACGCGGCGAGATGATCTGGCTGGAGCACGGCGAGAGCCGCTCCTACGATGCCGTGTTCCGGGTTCTCGACGGCGCCGGCGAGATCGCCGATGCGGAGAGCCGGATCGCGGCAATCGCCAGGCAGCCGCGAGAGGACTACCCGCAGCCGTCGGGCCGTTTTCCTGTTCTTGGAGGCAGGTCGTGATAATGGCGAACAAGATACGGGACACCAGTTGGGAGGCTGGCTCCGGCCGGAGCGGGGAGGGCTCGCGGCAGATCGGGAATCGGAGGTCACAATGGCTGGCACGGTAAAGCGCGATTACAGCCTGGTCGGCGAAAGCACGCGCAGGGCGATCGAGACGGGACTGGCCTCGGCGGAGTGGTACCACACGGATGTCCCTCGCAAGGCGATCAAGGAGCTGATGCAGCGCTCAGACGGCCCGGCGATCCGCGACACGATCATCTGGATCGTCGCCATCCTCGGCTCCGCCGCCGGCGCCATCTATTTCTGGGGCACCTGGTGGTGCGTGCCGTTCTTCTTCGTCTACGGCGTGCTCTACGGCTCCTCCAGCGACTCGCGCTGGCACGAATGCGGCCATGGCACTGCCTTCCGCACGCGCTGGATGAACGATGTCGTCTACCAGATCGCCAGCTTCATGCTGATGCGCAACCCGGTGACTTGGCGCTGGAGCCATGCCCGGCACCATACAGACACGATCATCGTCGGCCGC
The DNA here is from genome assembly GCF_040322975.1 of Mesorhizobium sp. M0074. Classification (NCBI taxonomy): domain Bacteria; kingdom Pseudomonadati; phylum Pseudomonadota; class Alphaproteobacteria; order Hyphomicrobiales; family Phyllobacteriaceae; genus Mesorhizobium; species Mesorhizobium sp. M0074. Next base: position 11,045 of record NZ_JAMYUM010000019.1, on the reverse strand, counting down.
GACGCCGAGATCGCCGTGATGCGCCCGCCGGACCTTTTGCGTGCGGCGCTGGCTTTCACCGGCATCCTTGATTTTCGCTATTCGCTTCCGGCGCTGGTACGCCAGGCGCTCGGCAAGCTGACGCCCGACGAGAAAAGCTACGTTCCCGAGATGGAACAGCACAAGGCCGTCATCGCGGCGCGCTGGCATATTGCCATCTACATCGCCACGATAGCACTCGCCCTCTACATGCAGTCGTGGGTGCCGGTGGTGCTCATCGGCGTGCCGCGCCTCTACGGCACCTGGCACATGGTGATGACCGGCCTGCTGCAACACATCGGTCTGGCCGACAACGTCGTCGACCACCGGCTCAACACCCGTACCGTGTACATGAACCCGATCAGCCGGTTCATCTACTGGAACATGAACTACCACGTCGAGCACCACATGTTTCCGATGGTGCCCTATCACGCGCTGCCCAAGCTGCATGAATTGATCAAGCACGATCTGCCGGAGCCGAACCCGTCGATATGGCATGCCTATCGCGAGGTCTGGCCTGTCCTGCTCAGGCAGCTCAAATACGAGGATCATTTCCTCAAGCGCGAACTGCCGCCAACGGCCAGGCCCTATCGTGGCGAGTTCCACGAAGTGAACATGTCGGCGGCGGCTGAATAGGCACCGCACCGGCGCCATGCAGAAAATTTCAGGAGAGATATAGAATGGCCGATTGGGTCGAAGCGTGCGCCGTGAACGATGTCGAAGAGGAAGATGTCATCCGCTTCGACCATGGCGGCCGCACCTTCGCGATTTACCGTTCGCCGGACGATGAATTCTTCGCCACCGACGGGTTTTGTACGCATGAGAAGGCGCATCTGGCCGACGGGCTTGTCATGGACGACATCATCGAATGCCCCAAGCACAATGGCCGCTTCAATTATAAGACCGGCCAGGCGAAGGGCGCTCCCGTTTGCGTCAATCTCGCGACCTATCCAGTCAAGGTCGAAGCTGGCAAGGTGATGATCCAGATCGCCTGACCGGCCTTCTGTCACGTAGCAAAGGGGACCAAAATCCATGAGCCGGAAAAGACCGACCGTCGCAGACCTGCGGGCCATGAAGGGCAAGCGGCAGTTGACCATGCTGCGCGTGCTGACGATGGACGAGGCCGAGGCCGCCGAACGCGCCGGCGTCGATATCGTCTCGGTGCCGCCGGAGCTGGTGCTCAATCCGCAATACCGCGATGCGGCACCCAGCCTGTTCACCATGCCGGGCGAGAATTTCTTCGAGATCGGCACCGCCGACGATTTCGTCCGCTGGGCGTTCCGGCTCTACAAGGCCAGCGCCGATGCGGTCTACTGCAGCGCCGGGTACGCCACCATCAAGCGGATGGCCGACGATGCCATTCCGGTAATCGGCCATGTCGGCCTCATCCCGTCACGCGCCACCTGGACCGGCGGCTTCAAGGCCGTCGGCAAGACCGCCGACACCGCCATGCAGGTGTTCGAAGCGGTGAAGCAACTGGAGGCCGCCGGCGCGATCGGCGCCGAGATCGAAGTGGTGCCGGTCGAGGTGGCCAAGGCGATTTCGGAACGCACGTCGCTGATCATGCTGTCGATGGGAGCGGGCACCGGCTGTGACGCGCAGTATCTGTTCGCCGACGACATCCTCGGCCAGAACCGCGGCCACATGCCTCGGCATTCCAAGGTCTATCGCAATTTCGCCGCCGAATACGATCGCCTGCAGGCCGAACGCATCGCCGCCTTTTCCGAATATGTCGCCGATGTGAACAGCCTGGCCTATCCCGAAGACAGGCACGTCGTGCACATGGACCCGGACCAGCTCAGCCTGTTCCTGGAGAAGATCGAAGCCGCATAAGACGCCCCGGCAGCGGCACAAAGCGTCATCGCGGATCGTAAAAGGCCGGTTCGGCGCCAGGGCCAGGTCATCGCATGGCCGGCTGCGATGCCACACGAAAGTTTGTTGGACCAGGTCTGGACGGCACCGGCCAGATGCTGTTGAAACCGGTGCGTCATCGGTTTGCCGGACAATTGTGCGGTTGCCGATGGAGCGGGTGAAAATTCCCCTTCGGACAGTTCTGTGCATGACCGCCATTCCCGAAAACAAAGCCTTGCCCGAAACCGCGCCGGCGGCGCGGCAAGCCCGGCGGGTGGCGCTGATCGTCGCCGTCGCCTTCTTCATGCAGCTTCTGGATTCGACCATCATCTCGACCTCGCTGCCGCAGATGGGAGAATCCTTCGGCGTGCCGGCGGTGGCGATGAGCATCGGCATCACCGTCTATATGCTGACCATGGCGGTGTTCGTGCCGCTGTCCGGCTGGCTTGCCGACCGTTTTGGCGCGCGCAACATCTTCCTCGTGGCGATCGCCCTGTTCACGCTGGCCTCGCTCGTTTGCGGCATCTCACAGAACCTGGCCGAGTTCGTCGTCGCACGCGCGGTTCAGGGCCTGGGCAGCGCGCTGATGACGCCGGTCGGCCGCATCCTGGTGCTGCGCAACGCGCCGAAATCCGAGCTTCTCAACGCCACGGCGCTGATCACCTGGCCGGCGCTGTTTGCGCCGGTGGTCGGGCCGGTGCTTGGCGGCTTCATCACCACTTATCTCTCCTGGCACTGGAATTTCTTCATCAACATTCCGCTTGGGGTTGCCGGTTTGGCGCTGGTTGCCCGCTTCATTCCTGGGGACCGCGAAGCTGGGGCCAAGCCGCTCGACTGGCCGGGCTTCCTGCTGACCTCGGTGGGGCTCGCCGCGATGCTCTATGGCCTCGAGCGCATCGCGCATCCGCAGGAGGGTGTGTTGCCGACCGTGGCACTGCTCGGCACGGGCATTTTGGTCGGCTGGCTGGCGGTGCGGCATCTGCGACGCGCCAACCATCCGCTGCTCGATCTCACAGCTTTCAAGGTGCAGACCTTCGCCATCTCGACGCTGTCGGCCGGCACGATCTTCCGGATCGCCATCAACGCCACGCCATTCCTGCTGCCGCTTTTGTTCCAGGTCGGCTTCGGCCTGAGCCCGGTCGATGCGGGCATGATGATCCTGACCTATTTCCTCGGCAATCTCGGCATGAAGGCGGTGACGACGCCGACGCTGAGGCGCTTCGGCTTCCGTTCGGTGCTGATCGTCAACGGGGTGATCGCTTCCTTGTCGATCATGGCCTGCGCGGCGCTTTCGCCGCAGACGCCGCAAGCGTTGGTGGTGGTGCTGATGCTGATCGCCGGCCTTTCGCGCTCGATGCAGTTCACCGCGCTCAACACGCTGGCCTTCGCCGATGTGGCCTCACAGCAGCGCAGCTCGGCGGCGACATTGTCCAGCATGCTGCAGCAGGTGGCGATGCTGTTCGGCGTGGCGGTGGCGGCGGCGCTGCTCAACCTGTCACAGATCGCCAGGGGCGCGGCAGCGCTCGATCTCGTCGACTTCCGCCTTGCCTTCCTGGTGATCGGCGCAATCGGTCTCGTCGCCTCGTTCCGCTTTCTCGCATTGTCGAACGCTGCCGGCGCCGAGGTCTCGGGCCATGTTTCGCGGATTTGACGCGGGAATCCAGCGGCGATCGCGGACATAAATTCTGCCTGCTTCGCTCGTTGTGGAACAAACTTTTGCGAGCGCTCCGATCGGCACGGTTAATTGCAAAAGTGCTTGAGTTCCTGGCATTGCGCCAGCCTCGCCAATCGGCGCGTCCAACCGCAGAATTTCCTCGCAAGCCGGCCTGCAATGCGCGGATTCATTTGACGAATTGGTCTTGAGCCGATTAGCTTTCGTTCCGATGGCCGCAGAGGGAGCAGGGCGTAGCCATCGCGGGTGAAAGCGGGCAATGAACGCGACCGGCTGGCTAAACTGGAGAAGCCTGAACCAGGAGGGCATTGTCTTTGCCATCGCGGTTGTGCTGTTCATTGCCGCCGCCATCGGACTGCCCGGGTTTATCAACTCGAACAATCTCGTTGCCATCGTACGCTCGGTCTCGGTGCTGGGCATATTGGCGCTTGGCATGGCGGTCGTCATTATCGGCAGGGGCATCGACCTGTCGGCGGTGGCGATCATGGCGATGTCGGTCGCCTGGTATCTGCAACTGCTGAATTCGGGAACATCCGACGGGCTGGCCTTCGCCTATGTGCTCGCTGGCGTTCTCGCCATCGGGCTGTTGAACGGAATCCTGGTCGCCTACGCCGAGGTTCCGGCGATCTTCGTGACGCTGGCGACCGCATCCTTCGTCTTCGGCTATGTGCGTTCACAACTGATCACGCAGGACGCCGTGCCGGTGCCGCCCGGCCATTGGGTCGAGCTTCTGGGCGGGCTGCGTTTCCTCGACATCCCGGTCGAGGTGTTTGTCTTCGCCGGGCTGGCTTTCGCCTTCTTCCTGTTCCTGCGCTACACCAAATGGGGCCGCTACGTCTATTTCGCCGGTGACAACCCGGTCGCCGCGCGCAACATCGGCATTCCAGTGCGCCCGATGCTGGTGCTGCGCTACGTGCTGTCGGCCCTAGTCTCGCTGGTGGCCGGCCTGCTCACCGCCGCCAGCCTGCATTCGATCAACACCCGCATCGTCAATTCCACGCTGCTCTACGACATCGTGCTGGTGGCGGTGATCGGCGGCATCGGTCTGTCTGGCGGGCGGGGCGGGGTGCGCAACGTGCTGGTGGGTGCCGCGCTGATTGGCATCCTGCTCAACGCCATGACCATCATCGATATTCCGCTGCTCTATCAGAACCTGATCAAGGCCGCGATCCTGCTGGCGGCGATCATCGTTGATGGGTTCATCAATCCGCGCGATGAGCAGACCGCGCAGCAAGGCGACATTTAGATTGACGCGAACGGTTGGGGCCGGCCGCGAACGACATACCAAACCAGAGGATGTGACATGAAAATCATCAGGACATTTATGGCTGCCGCGGCAGCGCTTGCCGTCTCCGCCTTCGTGGCGCCAGGCTTCGCCGCCGAAGATCCGGGTCCGGCCGCCTATTCGCAAGCACTCAAGGGCAAGCGCGTGATGCTGGTACCGATGGCGATGGGCTTCGACCTGGCACAGGGCTGGGCGCATTACCTGAAGACGGAGGTCGAGGCCTGGGGCGGCGTGTTCGAGACGCGTGACCCGAACTGGGTGGTCGATGCCGGCGCGCAGGCGATAACCGACGCAATCTCGTCGGACGCGAGGCCGGACGTGCTGATCATCCACTCGCCGGACCTCAACTCCTATGCCAAGCTGATGAAGAAGGCGCAGGCGGCCGGCACCTATGTGCTTTTGGTTGACAATCCGGCGAACTTCCCGGCCGATGCCTTTGTCGGCAGCGACTGGGATCGCCTCGGCCAGCTGGAAGCCGAAGCGGCGATCAAGGGTTGTGGGCCGAACTCCTCCAAGAAGATCGGGCTGGTGCAGGGCGACCAGGCCAACTCATCGAGCCTCTACCAGTATGCCGGCATCATGAAGGTGCTGGACAAGAACCCCGACTTCAAGGTCGTGGCCAAGCCGGACTCCAACTGGGATGCGACGACCTCGCGCAACGTGACGACGACGATGCTGCAGCAGAACCCCGACATCTGCGCCATCATCGATTTCTGGGATGGTGACGCGACCGGCGCATCTGCTGCGATCCGCGATGCCAAGCTCGAAGGCAAAGTCTTTCTGGTCACCACCGGCGGTGGCGAAAAGACCGCCGACTGCGACAAGCTGCAGGACGGCACCTATGGCGCGGTGGTGATGACCGACCTTGCCCGCCAGTCGGGCGACATGAACGCCGTCATCAAGTTCCTGTTGCAGAGTGGCCAGCCGGCCGGCACCTCGCACACCTACATCTACACGCTGGAGAAGGCGACGACCAAGGCCGACCTCAAGCCGGACAGCTGCTGGGACTTGAAAGCACTGCAAGCCCAAGCTGCGGCCAAGTAGGCCGGCTTTCCTGAGCTTGGCGCTGCCCCTCATCCGCCTGCCGGCACCTTCTCCCCGTATAGTGACGGGGAGAAGGGATACGCTCCAACGCTGGCGACCCCCTCTCCCCGTCTCTATACGGGGAGAGGGTAAGGGTGAGGGGCAGCGCAAACCTGAGGCGATTGTTCTGCGGATAGCCCGGCCTCTTTTTCCCTTTTCTCTCGAATAGCAGCAACCGATGTCCTTTCGCGAACGCCTCCAGTCCTGGCGCTACAATCTCGTGCCCGACCATCTCGTCGGCGAGATATTGAGCAAACGCTGGACCGACAACGCCATTCCGTTCCTGGCGCTGGTGGCGACGCTCGGCGTGTTCGGTTCAATCATTCCCGGCTTCTTCAAGCCGATGTCGCTGCAGGAATCGACCCGCCAGCTCGGCGAGTTCTCGCTGGTCGTCATCGGCATGACGGTGGTCATGCTGGGCGGCGGCATCGACCTTTCGGTCGGCTCGATCTTCGCGCTGTCCTGTTTTTCCGCCGTGTTCGTCTTCTTCATCCTCGAACAGTCGGTGTGGCTGGCGCTGGCCGCCTCGATCGTCACCGGCCTGCTGTTCGGCGCGATCAACGGTTACCTGATCGGCTATTTCAGGCTGCGAGCTTTCCTGACGACACTGGTCACCTTCATCTTCGGGCGGGCGCTGTTCGACATACTGGTCACCACCTATGCCGCCGACGTCCAGCTTTCCGATGCCACATCGGATGTGCTGGACTTCATCGGCGACGATACCTTCTGGGGCCTGTCGGTTGCGGTGTGGGCGGCGATTATCCTGGCGATTATTACGCATGTCGCGCTGACGCGCTCGCGGCCCGGCTGGCATGTGCAGGCGGTGGGCGGGTCGCGGCGATCGGCTCACAATGCCGGCATCCGCGTACGCCGCACCGTGTTCATGACCTATGTGTTCTCCGGCTTCTGCGCCTCGCTCGGCGGCTTCCTCATCGCCTGCCGGCTGAGCGGGGCAGGGCCGGGCACAGGCCTCAACCTCGAGGTCATGGCACTGACAGCGGCGGTCGTCGGCGGCGTCAGCCTGGGCGGCGGCCGCGGTTCGGTGATCAAGGGGCTGATGGGCGCAATCATCGTGCTGACGATGACCAACGGGCTGATCCGGCTGGGCTATGGCACCGGCACCAACCAGATGGTGCTGGGCATCATGCTGGCCGTCGCCGTCACCATCGACATTCGCTGGCTGAAGAACCGCCACAAGGTTCTGGACGAGGTCTATGTCGCACCGGTCTATCTGAAAATGGGCGCAACGCAGTCGGCCGCACCGGGCTCGGGCACGCCTTACGAGCTCGACAATCGGCTGTCTGGGGCTGACCATATCGGGCTCGGCGAGCTGGAAGGGCCGGAAGACGTCATCCTCGACCGCGACGACCATCTCTATTGCGGCACCAGGCATGGCGAGATCGTCCGTTTCTTCGCACCGGACTACAAACGCTCGGAGGTCTTTGCCCATATTGGCGGCTTTCCGCTCGGCCTGGCCTTCGACAAGACAGGCAATCTGATCAGCTGTGTTGGCGCGATGGGCCTTTATTCGGTTTCGCCGCAGCGGGAGGTGAAGCGGCTTTCGGCGGAAACGTCGCGCTCCTGGACCTCGATCGTCGACGATGCGCGGCTGCGCGACCCCAATGATTGCGACATCGCGCCGGACGGCCGCATCTACTTCACCGATTCCACCAAGCGCTATGACGCGCACGACTGGGCGCTGGATTCGATCGAGAACCGCGCCACCGGGCGGCTGCTCGTCTATGATCCGACGGACGGTTCGACCAAGACATTGCTCGACGGCTACCGTTACACCAACGGCGTCTGCATGGCGCATGACGGCAAGTCGCTGTTCTTCGCCGAAAGCTGGGCCTGCCGCGTGCACCGCTACTGGCTGGAAGGGCCGAAGGCGGGCGTTGCCGAATGCGTCATCCGCGACATGCCTGGCTACCCCGACAACATCAACCGAGCGTCGGACGGCAATTACTGGATGGCCTGGCTCGGCATGCGCACGCCAAGCTTCGACCTGTCGCTGCGCCACCCCGACATGCGCAAGCGCATGACGCGCCGGCTGCCGCAGGACGAATGGCTGTTCCCCAACATCAACACCGGCGGCGTGGTGAAATTCAACGAGAAGGGCGGCATCGTCGAAGCGATGGGCGACCTGTCGGGCGCCGCGCATCCGATGGTCACCTCGATGCGCGAGCACAAGGGTTTTCTGTTCGTCGGCGGTATTCTCAACAACCGCATCGGCCGCTACCGGATTGCCGGGGCCGACCCGAACTGGACCAGCCCCGCTTCTTACTGGGGGGCGAAGGCATGATGCTGGACCCGATCCTCGACATCTTCCGCGGCAAGGCGGTGACCATCCCGCCGCTCGACGGCGCCTTCAGGCCGAACACGCTGCTGGACGATGCTGCGGCCTTCGCCGAACTGCTCGAGCCTGATAATCTGCTGGTCGCCGACGGCCGGCTGCTGGTTTCCAGCGGCAATGCCGTCTACGCGCTCGCCGCCGGTGGCGCGCCTGTTCTGGTCGAGACATTTCCGGCCGCAGTCACCGCGCTCGCGCGCTCGCCTGCCGGCGAACTGACGGTCGGGCTCGAAAGCGGCAGGCTGCTGATTGCAGGCAAGGAGGCCGCCCTGCCGGCCGAGATCCGCTGCATCACAGCACTCGCCTACGCGGAAGATGGCACGCTTTGGCTGGCAAATGGCTCGGCCGACCACGGGCCGTCGCAATGGGCCGCCGATCTGATGAAGAAGGGTGCGTCGGGTTCGCTGTGGAAGCGCGATCCGGCAGGCAGCGAATTCCGCAAGCTCGCCGGTGACATCGCCTTTCCCTATGGGCTGCATCCAACCGGCAAGGACGTGTTGGTCGGCGAGAGCTGGCGGCACCAACTCGTCCGCTTCGACGGCGCGACAGGCAGCCGCTCGACGGTGCTGGCGCATCTGCCCGGCTATCCCGCGCGGCTATCGCCCGCCGCCGATGGCGGTGCCTGGCTGGCGCTGTTTGCGCCCCGGAACCGTCTGATCGAATTCGTGCTACAGGAAACGCACTATCGGAACGACATGCTGGCGCAAGTGTCGCCGCAACACTGGATCGCGCCGGCACTCGCCTCCAACCGCAGCTTCCTCGAGCCGCTGCAATGCGGCGGCATCCGCACCATGGGCATCCACAAGCCGTGGTCGCCGAGCCGCTCCTACGGGCTGGTGGTCAGGCTCGATCGGGACATGCGGCCGCGGTACAGCCTGCACAGCCGCGCCAACGGCACGCGCCACGGCATCTGCAGCGTGGCGGAGACAGACGGTCGCCTGTTCATTGCCTCGAAAGGCGGCGATTGCCTGCTGGCCATCGATCTGGCTTCAGGAGGGCATCGCTGATGGAACCGATCGTCCGCCTGGAGAACGTGACCAAGACCTATCGCGGCGTGCCTGCGGTGAAGAATGTCAGCTTCGAGCTGCGCAAGGGCGAGATCCACGCGCTACTCGGCGAGAACGGTGCGGGAAAATCGACGCTGACCAAGATCATCGCCGGCGTCGTCGACGCGACATCGGGAAAGATGTTCCACAAGGGGCAGGAGATCGCCTACGGCTCGCCGCACGCGGCGCTTCAAGCCGGCATCGCCATGGTGTTCCAGGAGACCAGCCTGGTGCCGTCGATGACGGTGGCGCAGAACCTCTACCTCGGCACGGAGCGCTTTCTCAACCGGCTGCGCGGCACCTACATCTCGGCGCAGCAGTTCCTGCAGTCGCTGAACTTCCCGGTCGACCCGAACGCCATGGTGGCGACGCTGGGCGCCGCCAAGCGGCAGATGGTCGAAATTGCGCGCGCCGTCCACCACAATGCCGAGATCATCATCTTCGACGAGCCGACGGCGACGCTGACGCCGGAGGAGAAGCGGCACTTCTTCGCACTGATCCGCCGGCTCAAGGCAAGGGGGGTGTCGATCGTCTTCATCAGCCATGCGCTCGAAGAGGCGCTTGATATCGCCGACCGCATCACCATCCTGCGCGACGGCGAGCTGGTGATCACCGACAATACCGCCGCTTTCGATCGCGACAGGATCGTCGCCGCCATGGTCGGGCGGACGCTTTCGGGACAGCTCTACAGCCAGCGCGACGAGGCCAGGCTGCGCAGGGCCGGCAGGAAGGTGCTGTCGGTACAGGACATCTCGATGAGCAATGTCGTGCGCAACAATTCCTTCTCGATCTTCGAGGGCCAGATCACCGGCGTGTTCGGGCTGATCGGCTCGGGCCGCACCGAGACGTTCAAGATCGTCTCCGGCATCTACAAGCGCGACTTCCTGCGCGGCGGCAGCATCGAACTGCACGACCGGCCGGTGCGCTATCTCGTGCCGAGCGAGGCGGTGGCGGACGGTATCGTCTATGTCACCGAAGACCGCAAAAGCGAGGGGATTTTCGAGACGATGGACGTCGCCGAGAACCTGTTCGGCGGCTTTTTGGCGGCGGGGCGGGAAAAGGGCTGGGTAATCAACGCGCAGGAGATGCGGGCGATGTCTGCCGAATGGACCAGGACGCTGAACGTCAAGGCGATCAACGACAATGCCCGCGTGGTCGAGCTTTCCGGAGGCAACCAGCAGAAGGTGGTGATCGGCAAGGGGCTGGTGCAGAAGCCGCGCATCGTCGTCTTCGACGAGCCGACGCGCGGCGTCGATGTCGGCGCCATCGCCGAGATCCACCAGATCATCAACCGGCTGGCCGATGAAGGCCTCGCCGTCGTCGTCATCTCGTCCTACCTGCCGGAGATCATGAACCTCTCCGACCGCATCCTGGTCTGCCGGCAAGGCCGCATCGTCGAGGAGTTTTCGCCTGCGGAGGCCACGGAGGAGAAGATCATGTACGCGGCCGTGCATTAGGTTCCCGGGCGCGGAAGGTTGACATTTGGATGGTTTTTGCGCCGGCGGATCGTACACTTTGGAGATTGGCCGAGGCGGCCGTCGTTTCGTCATCCTGGGGCGAAGCAAGGAGCGAAGCGACGCGGCGCAGACCCCAGGATCCATGCCGCTACATCAGAGCGCTGCCGCGGTGCAGCATTCTGCTCCGCTGCACGCTTCGAGTTGTGTGCGTCAAGTTCTGCAAAATGGCGTGGCATTGCGGTGACGTCGGCGTGTCCGCCGCGCAGCCCCCGTGTTTAGCGGA